>JALSPJ010000133.1 GCA_026985995.1 Anaerolineales bacterium | reverse complement strand
GGCAGCAACCTGGCCAACCTGGGGGCGGGCGATGTCATCATCGTCTTTGCCTCGGACCTGGAAGAAGAGGCCCCCATGTGGCGGCTGCGGGTCAAGCTGGCCGCGGAGCGGGGCGCGCACCTGGTGGTGGTCAACCCCCGGGAAACCAAGCTGGACCGCTGGGCCACCCAAACGGTGCGTTATGCGTATGGCGAGGAAGTGGCCGCCGCGCAGGCCGTGGCCCAGGAATTCGCCGAAACCCTGCGCACGGCCCGCCACGCGGTGCTGTTCTACGGCCAGGAAGGCATGGACCTGCCCACCTCCGAAGCCGTGGCCCGCATTTTGGGCAACGCGCTCATCGCCAGCGGCAAAGCCGGCCAGGTCAACAGCGGCCTGGTGCCCGTGTGGCCGCGCAACAACGACCAGGCTGCCTGGGAGCTGGGCTTCCGCCCGGTGGAAGACCTGGCCGCGGTGCTGCGCGAGGCCGGTGTGGTCTACATCGTCGCCGCCGACCCCGCGGGGGACGACCCCTACCTGGCTGCCGCGTTGCAGGAAGCCGGCTTCGTCATCGTGCAAGACCTGTTCCTCACCGAAACCGCGCAGCAGGCCCACCTGGTGTTGCCCGCGCTGGCTTACATCGAGCGGGGCGGCACTTACATCAGCGGCGAGCGCCGGGTGCAACGCTTCTACCCCGCGGTGCCCGCGCCCGAGGGCCTGCAGCCCGACTTCGCCATCACCGCCGCGCTGGCCCGCATGTTCGACCTGGACCTGGAGATGCGCTCAGTCATGCGCATCGTCAAGCAGATGACCGAGACCGTGCCCGCGTTCCGCGGCTGGGACCCGGCCACCCTCAACCAGGTCAAGAGCCAGTTCCCGCCGGTGTCGCGCGAGTACCTGCACTATGCCGGCTCGGTGCACGAAAACCGCCAGGGCGTGGGCGAGATGCTGCCCAACGCGGCCCAGCGGGGCGAGGCGGTGGAACCCTTCCCGGTGCCGGAGGTGACGGCAGTGGCCCGCGAGGGCCTGTGGGCTGTGCCCATTACCCGCCTGTATGACCAGGGCACTTTGACGCGGCGCTCGCCAACTTTGGCCCCGCGGCTGTGGCCCGAGGGCCAGGTGCTGGTGCATCCGGCCACCGCGCAGGCCCTGCAGGTGGAACCGGGCGCCGCGGCCGGGCTGGAAGTGCGCGGCGTAACCGTGCCGGTGACCGTGGCCGTGGACGAAAGCGTGCCCGAAGGCGTGGTGCTGGTGCCCCGGTCCGTGGGGGTTCCCCTCACCGGGCCCCAGCCGGTGACCCTGCGGGCCGCCCAACCCGCGTGAGCTCTTCGACCAACGAAGGTGTGCTATGGACACGACGCTGCTTCTCGAATGGACCATCAAGGCCGTCATCCTCATCTTCATCCTGCTCACGGGCTTCGCCTACCTCACCCTCATGGAGCGCAAGGTGCTGGCCCGCATCCAGGTGCGCCTGGGCCCCAACCGGGCCGGGCCTTACGGCCTGCTGCAGCCCGTGGCCGACGGCATCAAGCTGCTGTTCAAAGAGAGCATCATCCCGGCCAAGGCCGACAAGGTCATCTTCGTCCTCGCGCCCCTCATCACCGTCATCCCCGCGCTGGTCATCAACGCGGTGCTGCCGTGGGGCCGCACGGTGACCGTTTTTGGCCGCCAGGTGTCGCTCTATGTGGCCAACATCAATGTCGCGCTGCTGTATGTCATGGCCATCGCGTCCATCGCGGTTTACGGCGTCACCCTGGCCGGGTGGTCTTCCAACAACAAATACGCGCTGCTGGGCGGGTTGCGCTCCGCAGCGCAAATGATTAGCTACGAACTGGCGTTGGGCCTGTCGCTGTTGGGGCCGGTGCTGCTGGCCGGCAGCCTTTCGCTGGTGGATATTGTGGAAGCGCAACGGCGCATGTGGTACATCGTCTACCAGCCCCTGGCCGCGGTGATTTTCTTCATCACCAGCGTGGCCGAGCTGAACCGGGCGCCCTTCGACCTGCCCGAGGCCGAACAGGAGCTGACCGCGGGGTATCACACCGAGTATTCGGGCATGAAATTCGCCCTCTTCTACATGGCCGAGTATGTGAAGATGATTACTGTGAGCGCCTTGTTTGCGGTGTTATTCTTAGGAGGGTACCTGGGGCCCTTCGAGAGCCAGTATCCGTGGTTGGGGCCCATTTACCTGGTGCTCAAGATTTTGGTGGGGCTGTATGTGCTGATTTGGTTGCGGGCCACCCTGCCGCGGTTCCGCTACGACCAGCTGATGCGCCTGGGGTGGAAGGTGCTCTTCCCCCTGGCGCTGCTGAATGTGGTGGTCACCGCGGTCATCGTCGTGCTGATGGGATAAGTTCCGCGCAACGCAAGTGGAGGCCGAGTTATGAGCAAAGTGCTGCACGATCTCAAGGCCATCGGGAAAGGGTTGGCGACCACCTTCCGCTCGATGCTCGAGCAACCGGTGACGGTGCAATATCCTGAGGAAAAACGGCCGGTGGCCAAGCGCTATCGGGGGCGGCATGTGCTGCGCCGCTACGAAAACGGCTTGGAGCGGTGCATTGGCTGTTCGTTGTGCGCCGCGGCTTGCCCGGCCGATGCCATTTTCGTCGAAGCCGCGGAGAACACCGACGAACGCCGCTTTTCGCCTGGCGAACGCTACGCGGTGGTGTACGAAATCAACTACCTGCGCTGCATCTTCTGCGGCTATTGCGAAGAGGCCTGCCCCACCGAAGCCATCGTGCTGACGGACCAATATGAGCTGTCGTTCGAGACCCGCCGGGACGCGATTTACACCAAAGAGCGGCTGTTGGAACCCGTGCCCCCCGAGGGGCAGCCCACGCCGCAGAAGACCCCGCCGGGGGTGTTCGTCAGGTCCATCCCCGAGGATTTGACCGACTTCCCGGTGTGGAAGCCGTGAGTTCGGCGTTGCCGATAGTGTGAGGGCGCATATGGCATTCATGACCCTGTTCATCATCACCGGCGCAGTAGCCGTGGCGGCCGCGTTGGGCCTGCTGTTCGCCCGCAACGCGGTGTACGCTGCCTTGTTCTTGGTGCTCAACATGTTCGCCCTGGCCGTGCTCTATTTGATGCTGGGCGCACCCTTCATTGCCATGGTGCAAATCACCGTGTACGCGGGCGCCATCATGGTGCTCTTCCTCTTCGTCATCATGCTGCTGGGCGCGGAGCAGCTCAAAGAGGACGGCGGGCCCATTGCCTGGCAGCGGCCCCTGGCGTTGGTGCTGGGGGTGGCTTTGCTGCTCGAGGTGACTTACTTCGTCTTCGCCGCGCTGGGCACCGGCGTGCGGCTGTTGCCCCCGCCCGAAGGGTTCGGCGACCCCCACGCGGTGGGCCTGACCCTGTTCCAGCAGTATCTGCTGCCCTTTGAGGTCACCTCGGTGCTGCTGCTGGTGGCCATGGTGGGCGCGATTGTGCTGGTGAAAAACGGTCGCGCGCGGGCCGCGTCGTCATCCGAGGCCGGCGAGCAGTAGGAGGGAGGCATGGTTCCCACATCGTTCTACATCTTTCTGGCCGCGCTGCTGTTCACCATCGGCGCGGTGGCGGTGCTGTTCCGCCGCAACACCCTGGTCATCTACATGGCGGTGGAACTCATGCTCAACGCGGCCAATCTGGCCTTCGTGGCCTTTGCCCGCCAGTTCGAGGCGTTGGATGGGCAGTTGTTCGTCTTCTTCGTCATGACCGTGGCCGCCGCGGAGGTGGCCGTGGGCTTGGCGCTGATTGTGACCATCTTTCGCACCAAGCACTCGGTGGACATCGACGCCATGCACGAGTTGAAGGGGTAGCCCCGGTCCCTGAACCAGGGCGGGTTGCCCCACGCAGTCAGGAGAGCCACCCATGTTGTTCGACGCTGTCCATAACGCAGGCCCCACCTTCTTCCACCTCGCGCCGTTGGCGGTGTTCATTCCCCTGTTGGGCGCGACCATCAACTTCTTGTTCGGTCGCCGTTTGGGGGAACGCGGGGTGGCTTCGGTCGCGGTGGGCGCGGCCGCGGTGGCGTTCGTCGTCTCGGTGCTGCAGTGGCTTTCGCTGCAGGGCCATCACGAGGCCGTCACCGTGCCCATCGTGGAATGGCTGACCATCGGCGATTTTCAGGTGGCGTGGGCCCAGCGCATCGATACCCTCTCGGTGACCATGATGCTGGTGGTCACCGGCGTGGGCACCCTCATCCACATCTACGCCACCGCCTACATGCACTACGATGTGCGTTACAAAAACGACCCCCGCCGCTATGCCCGCTTCTTTGGCTTCTTCAACCTCTTCATCGCCATGATGATGATTTTGGTCACCGGCGACAGCTACCTCACCCTGTTCGTCGGTTGGGAAGGCGTGGGGTTGTGTTCCTTCCTGCTCATCGGCTTTTGGTACGAATATGACATTTTGGGGAACCCCAGCACGGCCAACGCCCGGGCTGCGAAAAAGGCCTTCGTGGTCAACCGGGTGGGCGATTTTGGCTTCTTGCTGGCCATTTTCACCCTGTTCTGGTACTTCGGCACGGTGGAATTCGAGGGCGTGTTCGCCAAAGTGCACGAGGTAGCCGCGCAGCACCCCAATGTGCTGCTGGCCGTGACCCTGTTTTTGCTGCTGGGCGTCACGGGCAAATCCGCGCAAATTCCCCTCTTCGTGTGGTTGCCCGACGCCATGGCCGGCCCCACCCCCGTGTCGGCCCTCATTCACGCGGCCACCATGGTGACCGCGGGCGTGTATCTCATCACCCGCTCGGCCGAGCTGTACCTGGCCGTGCCCCAGGCCCAGGCCGCGGTGGCCCTGGTGGGCGGCCTGACCGCGCTGGTGGCCGCGACCATGGCCGTGGCGCAATACGACATCAAGAAGGTGCTGGCCTATTCCACCATCTCGCAGTTGGGCTTCATGGTGGCCGCGGTGGGCATGGGCGCGTTCGTGGCCGGCATGTTCCACCTGGTGACCCATGCCTTCTTCAAGGCCCTGCTGTTCCTGGGCTCGGGTTCGGTCATCATCGCGCTGGAGCGGGCTCACCACCCCCTGCCCGATGACCCCGAGGCCCAGGCCGTGGCCGGGCACCATGGGCACGACCACGCGGCCCATCATGGGGAACACGACGCGCATCACGCGCCCTTCGACCCGCAAGACATGCGCAACATGGGCGGCCTGCTGCGCCGCATTCCGGTGACTTCGTGGACCTACATCGTTGGCGCGCTGGCCCTGGCCGGGCTGCCGCCTCTGGCCGGCTTCTGGTCCAAAGACGAAATTCTGCTGGAGGCCAAACACCTGCAGCCGGTGGTTTACGGTCTGCTGACCGCGGCCGCGTTCCTCACCGCGTTTTATGTCACCCGCCAGCTGGTCATGGTCTTCCTGGGAAAGCCGCGCACCGAAGCCGCGGCCCACGCCATCGAAAGCCCCCGGGCCATGACGGGCGTGTTGGTGACCCTGGCCGTGCTGTCCGCGCTGGGCGGCTTCCTCAACGCGCCCGGCGTGCACGCGTTCGGCCACTGGCTGGAGGCCTCGTTGCCCGAAATCGAGACTTTGCCCTTCAACCTGACCGTGGCCGGGATTTCCACCGCGGTGGCGCTGTTTTCCATGGCCTTGGCATGGAGCCTGTATCGCCGCGTGCGGGCCTGGGAAGCCTGGCAGCACGACCCCCTGGAAAAGGTGCTCGGCCCGGGGTTGTTCGACTTCCTGCGCCAGGCCTGGCACTGGGATGATTTCTACCGGGCTGTGTTCGTGCAGGGCTATGACGCGCTGGCCGCGTTTCTGGCCCACACGGTGGACTGGCGCTTCTGGCACGATTGGTTCCACGATACCATTGTGGCCGGCACTTATCGCCGCCTGAGCCGCTTTTTGGCCCGCCCGGTGGACCTGGGCATCATCGACCGCATCGCCAACGAGCTGGCCGGGTCGGTGCAAGGCCTGGCCCTGGTGCTGCGCGGGCTGCAGAGCGGCTTTGTGCGCACTTATGCGCTCTCGGTTTTCGTGGGCGTGGTGCTGATGTTGGGTTATTTGTGGTGGGTCATCGTGCGTTGAGCCCGCCATGAGGAAGGGGCCCTGGGGCCCCGGTCGCAACCGTTTCGCAAACGCCAATCTGTTACCGAGGAAGGCCCCATGAACATCACGGAGTTCGTTTCCCACCCGTTGAACCTGGTCACCTTCTTCCCCCTGGTGGGGGTGGTGCTGCTGTTGCTCACCCCCCGGGAGGCGAAGAACCGCCTGCGCTGGATTGCCCTGCTGACCAGCGGCGTGACCTTTGCCGTTTCGTTGGCCGTGTTGGCCCGCTTCAACCCGGCCGACCCGCAAATTCAGCTGGCCTACCAGCGGCCCTGGTTCCAGGTGGCCGGGTTGCAAATCAATTACATTTTGGGCGTGGATGGCCTGAGCATTTTGCTCTTGCTGTTGACCACCTTCCTCACGCCCATCGCCATTTTGTCCACCTGGAGCGCCATCGAGGAGCGGGTCAAGGAGTTCATGGTCTTCTTCCTGCTGCTGGAAATCGGCATGGTGGGCGTGTTCCTGGCCCTGGACCTGTTCCTCTTCTACATCTTTTGGGAATTCACCCTGGTGCCCATGTACTTCCTCATCGGTATTTGGGGCGGGCCCAACCGCATGTATGCGGCCATCAAGTTCTTCCTCTATACCATGGCCGGTTCCCTGTTGATGCTGTTGGCCATCGTGTACATGGGCCTGCATTATGGCACCTTCTCGGTGCCCGAGATGCTGGCGCAAGGAGCCATTGGCGGTGCGGTGCAAAACTGGCTGTTCCTGGCCTTCGCGGCCGCGTTTGCCATTAAGGTGCCCATGTGGCCGCTGCACTCGTGGCTGCCCGATGCGCATGTGCAGGCGCCCACCGCGGGGTCGGTCATCCTGGCCGGTGTGCTGCTGAAGATGGGCACTTACGGCTTCCTGCGCTTCAACCTGCCCCTGTTCCCCGAGGCTGCGGTGCACTACGCGCCCCTCATGGGCCTGCTGGCCGTCATCGGCATTCTCTACGGCGCGATGGTGTCGTACCCGCAGCAGGATGTGAAGAAGCTGGTGGCCTACTCGTCGGTGAGCCACCTGGGCTTTGTGATGTTGGGCCTGTTCGCGCTCACTGCCCAGGGCGTGGAGGGCGCGATTTTGCAGATGATTAACCACGGCATCAGCACGGGCGCGCTGTTCCTCGTGGTAGGCATGATTTACGAGCGCCGCCACACCCGGGACCTGGACCAGTTCGGCGGCCTGTGGAAGATTATGCCCATCTACGGCGCGCTGACCTTGATTACCACTTTGTCGTCCATGGGCCTGCCCGGGCTGAACGGCTTCGTGGGTGAATTCAACATCTTGCTGGGCGCGTTCGGTTCCCAGGCCCTGGGCTCGCCCTTGTATGCCGGGTTCGCGGCCGCGGGTGTGATTTTCGCCGCGGTGTACATGCTCTACATGTTCCAGAAAATCTTCCTCGGCCCGGTGAAGCACGAGGTCAACAAGACCCTCAAGGACCTGAGCCTGCGGGAGATTGTGACCCTGTTGCCCCTCATCGCGCTGATGTTCTGGATTGGCTTGTATCCCAAGCCCTTCTTCGCGCTGATGGAGCCCGCGGTGCAGCACTTGTTGGCGGGGTTGCGGTAATCAGGGACCCGGCTTTGGACCGCGTGCGAGGTGAACCCATGCAAACTCAAGAGCGGCTCCACACGCCCTTAACCCGTGAGGAAGTGATGCGGCGTCTGCAGGCCCAAGCGGATGTGTTGCGCGCTTTGGGTGTGCGGAAGCTGGGCGTGTTTGGGTCCGTCGCTCGCGACGAAGCGCGGCCAGGGAGTGATGTCGATATTTTGGTCGAGTTCGAGACCGGTCAGAAAAGCTTCGACCGTTTCCTCCAGGTGGCCAGTTTTTTGGAGCATATTTTGGGGTGCCGGGTTGAACTGGTGACGCCGGAGGGATTGAGCCCGTATATCGCGCCTTATGTATATCGTGAGGTGCTTTATGTCCCGTTCGGCTCTTGAGTATATACGGCACATTTTGGATGAGGCTGAATACTTGTTGGAGCAGCGCGAGGGTTTGCATTTTGAAGAATTTCGTCATGACCCAACTTTGCAGCGGGCCTTTGTGCGCAGCTTGGAGATTATTGGCGAGGCCGCGAAGCAAGTTCCAGAACCTTTCAAACGACGGTATCCTCAAGTAGAATGGCGTGCAATGATTGCGATGCGTAATCGACTGATTCATGGGTATTTTGGTGTCGACTATGCCATAGTTTGGGATGTGATTGTCAATAAAATTCCTGTGGTGGCCGAGCAAATGCGCATGATTTTGCAACAGGAAGAAGGGCGTGCGGATTGACCTGGGTGGAGGCTGCAAAGGTAGAAGCGCGATATGAATGGCTGGTATACAAGTCACCCCCGCACCCATCGCATCGTTTGGGGCGACAACCTGCCTTTCTTGCAGGCTTTGCCCGATGGGTGCGTAGATTTCATCTACATCGACCCGCCCTTCAACACCGGCCGCACCCAACGCCGGGTGCGCACCCGCACCACCCGGGACCCGCACGGCGACCGGGTGGGCTTTCAGGGCCAACGCTATCGCACCTTGAAAATCGGCTCCCTGGCCTTCGCCGATGTGTTCGACGATTATCTGGCCTTTTTGGAACCCCGCCTGCAGCAGGCTTACCGGGTGCTCAAACCCGAGGGCAGCCTGTTCGTCCATTTGGATTATCGCGAAGTACACTATGTCAAGGTGCTGCTGGATGCCATTTTCGGTCGCGCGTCCTTCCTCAACGAGATTATCTGGGCCTACGATTACGGCGGGCGTTCCAAACGCCGCTGGCCGGCCAAGCACGACAATCTGTTGTGGTACGCCAAGAACCCGCGGCGTTACACTTTCAACTACGACGCCATGGACCGCATCCCTTACATGGCGCCGGGGCTGGTAGGGCCCGAAAAAGCCCGCCGGGGCAAAACCCCCACCGATGTGTGGTGGCACACCATCGTGCCCACCACCGCCGCCGAACGCACCGGTTACCCCACCCAAAAGCCTCTGGGCGTGCTGGAGCGCATCGTCAAGGTGCACACCAACCCCGGCGATGTGGTGCTCGATTTCTTCGCCGGCAGCGGCACTACCGGCGAGGCGGCAGCCCGGCACGGCCGCATTTTTTGGCTGGTGGACCACCACCCCGACGCGGTGCGCATCATGCGGCAGCGGCTGGCCGCCTACGCGCCCCGCTTCGAGCAGGGGCCCGGCGCCCTGCCCGGGGAACCCGTGACCGCCGACGGCCATCAGGGAGCCGAGGACCTGACGCCGCCGACCTGAAGCCGCACCTGGTCTCGGGTTGGCCTGTGCAGGCCCAAGGGGCCCGGCCCCTATGAGGCCTGCGCCAAACCGGTTGCATTGGACGATTTCTAAGCGGAGCATCGCCATGAACCTCAACCTTACTGCTCAAGACTTTTACGCCATTTTGCCCGAAACCGTGTTGGTGGTGTGGGGCTCGTTGTTGCTGCTGCACTACGCGTTTTGGGGCCGCGGCCAACGCGGTTATGCCAGGCAGGTGGCCGTCTGGTCCGGCCTGGGCTTTGTGCTGGCTTTGCTGCTGGCCCTGGTCCAGCTGGGCCGCGAGCCCTTCCTGGCCTTTCAGGGCATGGTCATCGCCGACGCGTTCGCCGCGTTCCTGGTCGCGTTGTTCGCCTTCAGCGGCCTCATGGCCATCATCATGGCCGCCGGCTATTTGCACGACCAGGGCATCGAGCAGCCCGAATATTACATCTTGCTCCTGTTCCTCGTCCCCGGCATGATGCTCATGGCCCGGGTGGCGGACCTCATCATGATTTTCCTGGCCCTGGAGCTGTTCTCCATCCCCCTGTATGTGCTGGCTGGCTTTGCCCGTCCCGCGCCCCAGTCCGAAGAGGCCGCGCTCAAATACTTCCTGCTGGGCGCGTTCGCGGCCGGGTTCATGCTCTTTGGCATTGCCCTGGTGTACGGCGCGACGGGCTCCACCGCGCTCCCGGCCATCATCGAAGCCGTGGCCGCGGGGCAAACCCAGCGCACCCTGCTTTTGGCCGGCAGCGCGTTGGTGCTGGTGGGCCTGGGCTTCAAGGTGGCCGCGGTGCCCTTCCACATGTGGACCCCCGATGTGTATCACGGCGCGCCCACCTCGGTGACGGGTTTCATGGCCGTGGCGGCCAAGGCCGCGGGGTTCGCGGTGCTGCTGCGCCTGTTCGTGCTGGTCTTCCCGCATTTGGGAACCGAACTGGTGCCTGTCTTTTGGGCTCTGGCTGCGCTCAGCATGAGCTTAGGCAACATTGTGGCCATTGCCCAGCGCAACATCAAGCGCATGTTGGCCTACTCGTCCATCGCCCACGCGGGCTATATGCTCATGGCTTTGGTGGCCTTTGGGCATGAAACCCTGGCGCCCAAAGCCGTGGCCGCGGTGCTCTTCTATCTGGTGGCCTACGCGCTGGCCACCTTCGGGGCCTGGTCTGTGGTCATTTTGTTGGAACGCAAGTCGGGCCGGGGCCTGAACCTGGACGACTATGCGGGGTTGGCCCGGCAACATCCGTGGTTGGCCGCGGCCATGGCCGTGTTCATGCTCTCGTTCACTGGTGTGCCACCCACCTTAGGCTTCTTCGGCAAGTTCTACCTGTTCCAGGTGGTGCTCGAGGCCGGGTTCCCCGGGCTGGCGCTGCTGGGCGTGCTGACCTCGCTGGTTTCGGCCTACTATTACCTGCGGCTGGTCATGTTCATGTACATGCGACCCGGCGAGCCCGAAGTGCGGGCCGTGCCCGGGGTCTTGCGTTGGACCGTGTACGGTGCGGCGCTGCTGAGCGCGCTGCTGGGCCTGGTGGCTGCGGCGGGGCTGTTCAGCTGGGCGGCGGAGGCGATT
>JALSPJ010000132.1 GCA_026985995.1 Anaerolineales bacterium | reverse complement strand
GCCAGGGCCGAGGGGGTAATGCCCAGCTCGGCGAACATTTTGGCCGCGGGGCCCTTGACCGCCCGCCCGCGGATGAGGGGCGAGACCGCGACCACCGTCTTGGCGGCCACGGCCTCCCGCACCCCGGGGATGGCCAAAATGGGGTCGATGCTCACCCATGGATTGGACGGCGCGATGAACACGGTTTCGGCCGCGTGCAGGGCTTCCAACACCCCCGGCGCGGGGCGGGCGTTTTCGGCCCCCACGAAGGTGAAGCCCTGCACCCGGGGCTGGCACTGCAAGCGCACGAAGTAGTCCTGAAAGTCTAAGGTGCCGTGGTCCGCGGTGTGCACCCGGGTGGGCACCCGGTCGTCGGTGACGGGCAGCACCTGGGCCCGCACGCCCCAGGCGCGGCACACATGGCGGGTAATGGCGCTGAGGGGTTCCCCCGCGGCCAGGCGGCGGGTGCGCTCCAGGTGCAGGCCCAGGTCCCGGTCCCCTAAGCGGAACCAGGTGGGGCCGCCCAGCTCGGCCACGGTCTCCAACGCGTGCCAGGTTTCATCCCGTCGCCCCCAGCCGGTGGCCGGGTTTTCGCGGCCGGCCAGGGTGTAGCACACGGTGTCGATGTCGGGGCTGATGTGCAGGCCAAAGTGGGTGAAGTCGTCGCCCACATTGACGATGACCGCCACCTGCTCGGGGGGCAGCACCTGCACCATACCGGCCGCGAAGCGGGCGCCGCCCACGCCCCCGGCCAGCACCACAGCCCGCGGGGTGGTCGTCGGCGTCATGCCGACCTCACGAGCGGCGGGCCAGCATGGGCCCCAACGAGCGGCCACCCAGCAGGTGCATGTGCAGGTGGAAAATCACCTGGCCGGCGTGCTCGCCCGTGTTGACGATGAGCCGATAGCCCCGCTCGGCCAGCCCCAACTTCTCGGCCAGTTCCCGGGCCACGGTGAACATGTGGCCCAACACCGCCTCGTGTTCGGGTTCCACCGCATTGACCGAGGGGATATGCGCGTTGGGGACGATGAGCACATGTACCGGCGCGATGGGATTGATATCGTGGAAGGCGGTCACCTGCTCGTCGTGATATTCGATTTTGCCGGGCAATTTGCCGGTGATAATCTGGCAGAAGATGCATTCGGGGTCGTGGTGGGTCATGGGGTCGCTCCTTTCGCGCAGCGTTGCGTCTTCATTATACACGAGAGGGAAGCCCCCCGCCGCGCGGAAGCCGCCGGGAACGCGCCGGGGGAATCAAACCGCGGACGCACGACAGCGGTCAGCAGGGAGCCGGTAGGGGCGACCCGGTGGGTCGTCCGGGGAATGAAACCGCGGATTGACGCGGATGAACGCGGATGAACAACAGCGGTCAGCAGTTAGCGGTGAGCAGGGAGCGCGGTAGGGGCGACCCGGTGGGTCGTCCGGGGAATGAAACCGCGGATTGACACGGATGAACGCGGATGAACAACAGCAGTCAGCAGTCAGCGGTGAGCAGGGAGGCGCGGTGGGGGCGCACGGCGGTGCGCCCGCGTCGGTAGGGGCGACCCGGTGGGTCGTCCGGGGAATGAAACCGCGGATGAACAACAGCAGGAAGCAGTCAGCAGGGAGCAGGGAGCGGTCAGCGGTCAGCAGTCAGCAAGCGGGCCCCCTGCCAACTTCCAACCACCAGCCGCCAACCACCAACCGCTAACCTCCCAACACCCAAAAGGCCCGAGGGACGCATTGGCCTGCGTCCCTCGGGGGCCCGGCTATGAGGGTTGCGCGCGACCGCGCGGGGTCGGGCGTTCAGCACTCGCTATAGCCGCACGAATAGCACTTGGCGCAGCCTTCCTCGTAGATGAGGGTGGCCTGGCCGCACTCGGGGCACAGGTGCCCCGCCTGGACGAACACCCGGCTCTCCCCCGTGTTTTGCGGGTTCTCATCACCGTTGGCGCCTTGGGAGGGCGGCATGAGCAGGGGCAACGGCTCCGAAGCTCGCGCTTCCGCGTGTTCGCCGTTGGTGGGCCCGGCCATGCGCTCCCGATAGTGCTGCAAATACTTCTCCAGCGCGTAACCCACGCCGTCGGGCAGCGAGCGAATGCGGTAGGGGCCAAAGCCCAGGGGCCGGTCGCCGCCAATGCCCCGCAGCTGGCGGATGATTTCCTCCAGCCGCTCAATGGGCTTGACCGGCGAGCTCAGGCGCAGGATGTAGGAAATCAGCCGGCCAATGGCTTCCGAGATGGCTGCGGTTTCGGAACCGGCCTTGGCGGTGTTGATGAACACCTCGAAGGGCTGGTCGCCGCCGTTTTCGTTGATGGTCACGAACGCCTTGCCCAGGGGCGTGTTGACCTGAAAAGTGAAGCCTTTGAGCACCTCGGGGCGGGGCTTCTTGACCTCGGGCCACAGGGTGGGTTGGGTCACGGCGCTCACCTCCTGCCTCAGGGTGGGGGTGGAACCGGCTCCGCGTGGGCCGGCCGCTAAGGTGGTGGCCGTTTCGGTGGCCGCGGCCTGGTCCGCGGGTGCGGGCTCGGGGGGCGGCGTTTCTTCGTCTACGGCCTGGCCCTTTTCCTTGGCCGTGGCTTTGGTCTCCAGCACCACGGTCTCGCGCGAGCCGGTGACATACACCGTCAGGCCCTTGACGCCCAGCTTCCAGGCCAGCATGAAGGCCTGGGCCACATCGTCGGGCGTGGCCGTGGCCGGGAAGTTGATGGTCTTGGAGATGG
>JALSPJ010000131.1 GCA_026985995.1 Anaerolineales bacterium | reverse complement strand
ACCGGGTGCTGCTCGATGCGCCTTGCTCCGGGGAGGGTATGTTCCGCAAGGACCCCGCGGCCCGGCGGGTGTGGAGCCCCAAGCACATCCAGCGCTGCGCCCGCCTGCAACACCAGCTGCTGCAGGCCGCGGCCCGGCTGGTGCGCCCGGGCGGGTACCTGGTCTACAGCACCTGCACCTTCGCGCCCGAAGAAAACGAGGGCGTGGTGGCCCGCTTTCTGGCCCGGCACCCCGATTTTCAAGTGGAACCCGTGCCCCCGCGGCCGGGTTTCAGCCCGGGGCGGCCCGAGTGGCTGCAACCCCCAGGCCCCCCAGACCTGCGCCACGCGGTGCGCCTGTGGCCCCACAAGGCCCCGGGCGAAGGCCATTTCGTGGTGCTGCTGCGCCGCACCGCTGGCCCTGAGCCCGCCGTGCCTGCGCGCCCGCGGCGTCGCTTACCGGCCCAGGCCCGCCGCCTGTGGCGCGCGTTCGTCGACCAGGTGCTCGGCGGCCACGCGCCGGTTCCCCCCGAGGCCTTGGGGCTGTTTGGCAACCGCCTGTACGCGGTGCCCGACGCCGCGCTCGACTGGCAGGGCCTCAAGGTGACCCGCTTCGGCTGGTGGCTGGGCACGGTCAAACCCGGCCGCTTCGAGCCGGCCCACGCGCTGGCCCTGGCCCTGCGCCCCGACCAGGTGCCGCCTCAACGCCGTTGGGACCTGACCGCCGACGACGAACGGGCCCGGGCCTTCTTGCACGGCCACCCCCTGCCCAGCCCCGGCCCCGACGGATGGACCCTGGTCACGGTGGACGGGTTCCCCATAGGGTGGGGCAAACGGGTGGCCGGGGTGCTCAAAAGCCACGCCCCCCGCTGGCTGCGCCGCATTTGACGCGGCGCGCGGCAGGGTGTTCTGCTGAGGTGCAGGCATGACGACTTCGTCGGACCTTTCCCCCACCACGACGGGATGGCGCCGCGGCTGCGGCGGCGTGCTGGCCCTGAGCGTGCTGGGCCTGCTGATGGCCCTGATGGGCTGGTGGGCCTGGTGGCGCTGGCAAACGGCCCTGGCCGTCACCCCCCGGCCCCTGGAACCCACGCCGACCATCGCCACCCCCACGCCGTCGGCCACCCCCTCGCCTTCCGCCACCCCCACGGCCACGGCTATCCCCACGGCTACGGCCACCAGCGCGCCGCTGCCCACCGCGGTTCCCCCAGCCCTCAAGCCCGAAGAGGGCGTGCTGGTCTTCGCCTTGCAAGACGGCCCCTGGGTGCAGCTGTTCGCCTATCACCCCCAAAAGGCGCGCTGGCAACGCCTGACCCAACACCCCCACGACCACCTGTACCCCATCGCGGTGAACGGCGGGCGCCATTTGCTGCTGGCCGCCAACCCCAACGGCGAGTGGGATTTGTACCTCTTCGACCTGGGAACCGGCCGCACCACCCGCCTCACCTGGGAACCGGGCTATCAGGCCGCGGCCGCGCTCTCACCCGATGGGGTGTGGATGGCCTACGAAGGCTACACCGACGACGGCCATCTGGAGATTTTCCTGCGCCAGGTGCAGGGCATCGACGACACGCCCCTGCGCCTGACCCACGACCCGGCCGCGGATTATGGCCCTTCGTGGTCGGCTCAGGGCCGCCTGGTGGCCTTCGTTTCCACCCGGGGGGGAACCCCGCAGGTGTGGGTCGCGGATTTGGACCGGCCCGAGGTGGAACGCTTCCACCAGGTGAGCGACCCCGAGGCCGGGGTGGTGGTGGGGGAACCCCACTGGGCCCCCAACGGGCGTTTTCTGGCCTGGGCCCAGCGTAAGGACGGGTTGAGCCAGGTGCGGGTGTGGGATGCGCTGCATCCCGACGCGCCCCCGGTGGCCGTGGGCGAAGGCAGCATGGTGCGCTGGATGCCCGATGGCGAGCAGCTGGCCGTGGTGGTGCGCCGGCCCGAGGGCGATTTCTTCACCCTCTACCGCTGGCCCGCGGGGCTGGCCCTGCCCCTCATCCCGCTGCCGGGCCGGGCCTATGGCTGGGCCGTGGGGGTCACAGGGCTGCAAGGCCCCCTGCCCGAAACCCTGGCCCGCGCGGCCCGCATCACCCCAACGCCTCTGTGGGTGCCTGTGGTCGTCCACCCCCAGGATGTGCCGGCCGGCCGCACGGTGACGGTGCGCATCGCGGATGTGGAAGCGCCCTACCCCTTCCTGAGCGACGCGGCCAACGAGGCCTTCGACGCGCTGCGGGCCGCGACGCGGGAGCGCCTGGGCTGGGACCTGCTGGCCGGGCCGTTGACCCTGTTCGTGCCCTTCACCAACCCCCAGGCCATCCCCTTGGAGCAGCACTGGCTGAGCACGGGGCGGGCCTTTGCCCTGGACCCGGGCCTGCTCGACAGCGGCGACATGGTGGTGCTGCGAGAAGACTACGGCCCCGACACTTACTGGCGGGTGTTCGTGCGGGTGCGGGAAGGCGGCCAGGGGCGCCCTTTGCGCGGTCTGCCGTGGGACTTCGCGGCCCGGCTGGACCCCCTGGACCCCCGGGCGTATACCGCCGGGGGCGCGTGGGCCCCGCAGCCGCCGCCGGGCGACTGGCTCGACTTCACGGCCCTGGCCGAGGCCTATGGCTGGGAACGGCTGCCCGCGCTGTCGTATTGGCGGGGCTTTTTGCCCGCGGCCCGCTTCAACATCTTCGTGCTGCGGCAGGGGCTCTCGTGGGAAGCGGCCATGGCCCAGCTGTATCCCGAAAAAGTGTGGGCCGTGCCCCAATGGCTGGCGCCGGGCACCCCCACGCCCAGCCCCACGCCGACCCCCACGCCGTAACTCCCTCGCGAAGGACCAGGGTCGCGCTCAGCCAGGGCTTTTCCAAGTACGCATAAAATCACACAGAGGCACGGGGAACACTGAGAAGCGGGAAAAATTATTCTCTCCGTGTTCTCGGTGTCTCCGTGTGAACGTGTGAAATTTAAATAGAGAAACGCCAAGGCGGGAGCAACCGGCCGTGCTATGGGCCCGCCAACCCGCGGGCGCTGCGCAAGCCGTTGCGTGCTATAATCCCTGGCATGAGCGCCGCAACCTCGTCTCCCCGCCCCATTCAGCCCCTGCCGCCCGAGCTGGTGTCGCAAATCGCGGCCGGTGAGGTGGTGGAACGCCCCGCGTCGGTGGTCAAAGAGCTGGTCGAAAACGCGCTGGACGCGGCCGCGCAGCGGGTGGAAATTCGCATTCGCGACGCGGGCCGCCGCCTCATCGAAGTCACCGATGACGGCCATGGCATTCCGGCCGAGCAATTGCCCCTGGCCGTGCAACGCCACGCCACCAGCAAAATCCGCGGGCCCGAGGACCTGTTTCGCATCCACAGTTTGGGCTTTCGCGGCGAGGCCTTGGCGGCCATCGGCTCGGTGTCGCACCTCACCCTGCGCTCTCGGCCGCCCACCGCAGCCACCGGCGCGGAACTGCGCGTGGAAGGCGGGCGGCTCACCGGCCCGCCGCGGCCCGTGGCCATGCCGCCGGGCACCCAGGTGCGGGTGGAAGACCTGTTCTACAATGTCCCCGCGCGGCGCAAGTTCCTCAAAAGCAAAGCCACCGAAAAGCGCGCCATCGACGAGGTGGTGGTGCGCTACGCGCTGGCTTACCCCCAGGTGCGCTTCAAACTGGTGCACGATGGCCGGATGGCCCTCAACACCGCGGGGCACGGGGACCGCCGCGAAGTGCTGGCCCTGCTCTACGGCCCTCGCGAGGCCCGGCAAATGCTGCCCGTGCTCTCCGAGGAACTGGGCCTGGCCGTGCACGGCTTCATCAGCCCGCCCGGCCTCAACCGCAGCCACCGCCGCGACATTCTCTTCTTCGTCAACCAACGCCCTGTGCGGGACCCGGCCCTCACGGCCGCGCTGCTGCGGGGCTACGAGCATTTGCTCATGAAAGGCCGCTATCCCCTGGCCGTGCTGTTCCTCACCCTGCCGCCCGAGGCCGTGGATGTGAATGTGCACCCTACCAAGGCCGAGGTGCGCTTTGCCGAGCCGGACCGGGTGTTTCGGGCCGTGGTGCGCGCGGTGCGCAAGGCGCTGCTGGCCCATGCCCCCCTGGCCCGGGGCCCTGCGCCCCTCACCGAATGGGACCTGGTGGCCGCGCCCGCGGAAGACGAGCCCCTGCCCTGGGGCCCCGCACCCGCGGCGCCGGCAGAACCCACCCCCCAGCCCGCGCCCCCGGACAAATCCCACGTGGCGGGGGAACCCCCCGCGCCGCCCGCACAGCCGGTCGAGACCGAGGCCGGGGCCGCACCCCTGCCCGGCATGGAGCAGCCCCTGCTGCGCCTCATCGGCCAGGTGGCCGCCACCTACCTGGTGGCCGAAGGGCCCGATGGCCTATACCTCATCGACCAGCACGCGGCCCACGAGCGGGTGCTCTTCGAGCGCCTCATGGCCCAGCGTCGGGTTCCCCAGGCCGCCCAGCCCCTGTTGGAACCGGTGACCGTGACCCTGCCCGTGGGGCAGGCGCGGCTGCTGGAGGAGCACCTGGACACCCTGCGGGCAGTGGGCTTCGAGGTGGAGCCCTTCGGCATGGGCATGTTTCGGGTGCGGGCCGTGCCCGCGGCCATTGCCGGCCGGGATGTGGAAGCCGCGCTGAGGGCCGCGGTGGACGACATCGAACACGACGAAACGCCCCTGGCCCACGACGCGGAGGCCCGGCTGGTGGCCCGCATTTGCAAGGCCCTGGCCGTCAAGGGCGGCCAACGGTTGAGCCGCGAAGCCCAGGAACGCCTGCTGCAGGACCTGCTGGCCTGCGAGAACCCCCGCACCTGCCCCCACGGCCGGCCGACCATGATTCGCATTCCCGTCGACACCCTGGCCCGGGAGTTTGGGCGCTACGGCGCGCGCTGAAGGCCGACCCCGCAACTGGAACATTGCGCACACCGAGCCACGAGGACATGGGGAAGGGAGGAAGTTGGTGGTTGGTGGGTGGTGGTTAGAAGTTGGTAGTTTGAGGTTAGAGGCTGGTGGTTGGAAGGTGGCGGGCCGCGCGTGGCTCCCTGCTGTCTGCCGACCGCTGACTGCTGTCGTTCATCCGCGGTTACATCCCCACGGCGTAGCACGCTGCGCCCCTACCGGGCCGGGCGACCAGCCGGGTCGCCCCTACCATTTCACGATATTCCTCCGTGTTTTTCCGTGTTACTCCGTGGTTTTTTCATATCATCCGCGTTTATCCGCGTTCATCCGCGGTTACATCCCCACGGCGTAGCACGCTGCGCCCCTACCGGGCCGGGCGACCTGCCGGGTCGCGCCTACCATTTCACGATATTCCTCCGTGTTTTTCCGTGTTACTCCGTGGTTTTTTCATATCATCCGCGTTTATCCACGGTCATCCGCGGTTACATCCCCACGGCGTAGCACGCTGCGCCCCTACCAGGCCGGGAGACCTGCCGGGTCGCCCCTACCGTGCGGGCGCACCGCCACGCGTTCCCACCGCGCTCACCGCTCCCTGCTCATTGCTCTCTGCTCCCTGCTTATTGCTCTCTGCTGTTATTCATCCGCCCCTGCCGCGCGGCCGGGCGCGGGGTGGGCATCACCACCAGGTAGATGCTGAACAGCACCAGCCCCGCGCCCACCCACTGCCACCGGCTCAGGCGTTCGCCCAAAAGCCAGGCGGCTAAGCCCGCGGTGAGCACCGGCTGGCCCAGCAGCACCGGCGCGATGATGGCTGCCGGCAGGTGACCTTGCACTTCCTGGATGAGCAGCCAGCCGCCGCTTTGCACCACCACGGCCAGGGCGGCCAACGCGGCCCAGGTGGGTCCGTCGAAACCCCGCCACGGCAACCTCGCGAGCCACACCCACGGCCACAGCACGGCCATCGCGCCCGCGGTGGTGAGCCAAAAGGCCCAGACCGTGGGGACCTGGGTTCGCGCCCGCTGGGCCGCGAGCTGATAGCCGGAAAAGAACAGCGCGGCCACCAATCCCAGCCATGCGCCCTGGTCCCACGCCAGAGCCGACAGCTGGCCCCGGGTGAGCACCAGCGCGGCCCCCACCAGCATGAGGCCCACCGCGGGCCAAAAGCGCCGGGGCAAGGGCTCGCGCCACAAAAAGCGCGTCGCCAGCCCCACCCACACCGGGGAAGTGTTGACCATGAGGGTGGGGGTGGTGGCATTGCCCACGGTCACGCCGGTGCTCCACAGGGCCAAATCGAGGCCGAAGCACGCGCCGCCCAGCAAGGCCCAACCCACCGGCCGGCCCCAGCGGAGCCGTTCCCCCTGCCGCAGCCGGTGCAGCACCCAGGGGGTAATGACCAGCCACGCGCCGGTCATGCGGTAGGCGGCAATGACCGGCCCACTGGCGGCCCGGGCATAGCGCACCAACAGGGGCGCGAAGCCCAGAATGAGCAACGCCAGGCCCAAAAGCCCATAGGCCCGCGCGGTCGTCGTGGCGGGCGCGGTTGGCGGTGAGGAAATCGGCTCGGCCATGGCCTTTTACGCCCGCAAAGGCAGCACCAAATCGTGGGGAAACTCGGCCAGCACCCGGGCCGAACCGGTGGCCTCGACGACCACCGTGTCTTCCACCCGAATGCCTATCTGCCGTTCGGGGTAATACAGGCCGGGCTCCACGGTGACCACCATGCCCGGTTGCAAGGGCTGGGTTTGTCCGGCGGCCAGCCGCGGGGCCTCGTGGATGTCGAGGCCTAAGCCATGGCCCAGGCTATGCACGAAGCCCTGCTGAGTGCCGGGGTGCGTGCGCTGGGTGGGATGGCCGTAGCCTTCCAGCACCTGGCAGGCGGCTTCATAAGGCGCGGCCGCGGGCGCGTCGGCCCGCACTTGCGCCAGCGCCGCGTGATAGGCTTCGACCACCTGCGCGTGCAGGGCCTGGACTTCGTCGGGAGCGTAGCCCAGGCTCCAGGTGCGGGTGAAGTCGTAGAAATAGCCGCCCCCGGCCTCCTGGGGGAAGATGTCGAACACAATGGGCACGCCTACCCGCAAGGGTGCGGCATCGTCGCCCACGCTGTGGGGCACCCCCGCGTCATAGCCCTGGGCGAAAATCACCGCCAGGGGGAGTTCCATGTCCAGCTCGGCCACCCAGCGGCGAATCCAGGCCTTGACCTGGCCGATGGTCACGGGCTCCCCGCGGGGGTCCACCGCCAGGCCATTGGATGCCGCCCGCAGCCCTCGCAGGCGCTCGGCCACCCGGCCCACCACTTCCACGGTGCGGGCGGCCATGCTGTGCAGGCGCTGGAGCTCGGCCTGGTCCTTGGTGGCCCGGGCCGCTTGCAAAAGCTGCTGGGCCAAACGGCCTTCCACCTGCAAGCCGGGCCGGGCCTGCTGCACCCGCTGCCACAAGTCGAAGTGCGGGCCGAATTCCACCCGGCCGGTGACGGCCACCCGGCCCTGGCCCAGGCCCGCGTCGTCGAGCAGGGCCAGAGTACGCAACACCTGCGCCTGCTGCACATCGCCCTGGGCGGCCTCCAGGAAGTTGCGCAGGCCAAAGGGCGTCAAATCCCGGGTGGGCAGGCCAACCTTGGCGGCCTCGTCCCGCTCCATGGGCCAGTGGTAAATCACCGGCGGCTGGCCGGGTTTCTTCACCACCCAGGCGTCGGTAAGATGCAACGGGCGGCCGGTCAAATACACCACCGCGGGGTTGTGCCCGCCGGGGCCCACGGCAATGAGCCCGTCCACATGATGTTGGCGTAAGAGGGCGTCCAGGTCCTGGCGCATGGGAAAACCTCACAATGAGCGGGGAGTGACCAGCGCGGTAGGGGCGGCCCGGTGGGTCGCCCGCCGCGGTAGGGGCGCAGCGTGCTGCGCCCGGCGCGTCCAACGGCATGTGCCGACAGGGGGCGAGGCGCGGTCGGGCGCGGGTCATTTCCCCGGCACGGTGGCGGCCTGGGCCTGCAGGCCGGCGCGCAGCACTTCGCTCACCTCGGGGCGGGTGAACTCGGGCGGCAACATCTCCCCGCGGCGCAGGCGCGCCCGCACCTCGGTGCCCGACAGGTACAGCCAGGCCTCGGGCCCGTGGGGGCAGGTCTTGGCCGTGACCACCGTGCCGCACTCCCGGCAATAGAAGGCGTGCTCGAAGCGCAGCGGCACAATGCCGATGTCTTCCGGCGGGAATTCGTCGAAAATCTTCTGCGCGTCGTAAGTGCCGTAATAGTTGCCCACGCCGGCGTGGTCCCGGCCAACGATGAAGTGGGTAGCGCCGTAATTCTTGCGCGCCAGCGCGTGCATAATGGCCTCCCGGGGGCCGGCGTAGCGCATGGCCGCGGGAAAGACGCCCAACACCACCCGCTCCTGAGGATAATACTTCTCCAGCACCACCTTGTAGCTGGCAATGCGCACGGCCGCGGGGATGTCGTCGGCTTTGGTCTCGCCCACCAGAGGGTGCAGAAAAAGGCCATCGACGATTTCCAGCGCGGTCTTTTGGATGTACTCGTGGGCCCGGTGGATGGGGTTGCGGGTTTGGAACGCGACCACCCGCTTCCACCCCCGGGCCGCGAACAGGCGACGGGTTTGGGCCGGGGTGTAGCGCAAGTCGGGGAATTCCTCGGTGGCGGCCCGGGGCAGGTCGAAGACCCAAATATCGCCGCCCAGCAGATAGTCGCCCTGGGCGTAGAGCCGGGCCACGCCCGGATGCGCGGGGTCGGTGGTGCGATACACCTCTCGGGCCTCCCGCTCCTTGTCGTAGGGGTAAATCTCGTCGATGTGCATGAGGGCCAACGGCCGCTCGCCTTCGGTCAGCACCACATCCTGCCCTTCCCGCAGGCCGCGCGCGGTGGCTTCGTCCACGGCCAGAGTGACGGGGATGGGCCACACCAGGCCGCTGGTCAGGCGCATCTCGGCCACCACCCGCTCGTAGTCGTCCCGGCGCAAGAAGCCCGTCAGGGGGCTGTAGGCGCCCACGGCAATCATTTCCAGGTCGGCCAGGTTGGCCCGCGAGAGGGGAATGCGAGGCAACGCGGCGGCCCGCTCGCGCGCGGCTTCGCGCAACGCGCCGGTGAGCATCCGGTTGACCAACACGCCGCCATGGGGGGCAATCAAATCACGCATGGGGAACACCTCCGCCGAAGTCCGTCTGGGGGTCACGGCCAGAGCAACCGCAGCCCGGCCAATAATACCAGAATTCCCAAGACCAGGTGCACCTTGCGGGCCGGCAGGCGGGCTACCAGGCGGGAACCCAACCACACGCCGGGCAAAGCGCCCAGCCACAGCCAGGGCAACACCGCCCAGGAAACCTGCCCTTTCCAAATGTAAGGCAACATGGCCGCGCCCGAAAGCAGCGCGCCGTGCAGCACATCCAACCCCACCAGGTGTTGGGGCGGCACCGCATACAGCAGCAGGAACACCGCGGCAATCAAAGTGCCGCCGCCCACCGAAGTGGTGCCCACGGCCAAACCGCCGCCAAAGCCGATGAACCACGCGGCCCGGGCCGAGGGCCAGCGTTCCTTCTTCAGCTCGGGCGCGTGCAGCCACCCCAGGCTGCGGCCCAGGGTGATGCCGCCCACCAGCATGAGCATGAGCCCGATGAGGCGCGGCAGTCCCACTTCAAGCCAGCGGTTGTCGCTCGCGGCCCGATGCACCACCCACCACGCGCCCAGCCACGCGCCGGGCAAACTGCCTAAGGCCAGGTAGAACACCGGCCGCAGCCACACGGTCTTTTGCCGGCGATGCTGCACCGCGCCCACCAGCCGGGTCACGGTGGTGAAGACCAAATCGGTGCCCACCGCGACCACCGGCGACAGCCGCAACACCCACAATAAAAACGGCAGCATGAGCGCGCCGCCGCCCATGCCCGTGAGGCCCAATACAAAACCAATGCCCAGCCCCGCGGCCAGGGCGGGCAGCCCCAAGGCCATCTCCATGCCGCGCACCTCCGCGAAAGGGTCAGGGCGTATTGTAGCACGCCGGCGCGTCGGGCGGCAGGAACAGCACCCCGCCGGCCGGTTCCTGCCACACGGTGAGCCCGGCGGCCAGCGCCTGCCGCGCGGCCGCGGCCTCGTCGGGTTCTAACCCCACGGTAATCAGCGCCAGCACCACGCACTTCCCCCGCCAGGTTTCGGCCAGCACCTCGCCCCAGGGCCGGTTCGGGTCCACCTCTATCGGCGTGTAGATGCCGGTCACCACATCATAGCGATAAAATTGCCCATCTTTCTCCTTAGGCGGCGGGGGCAAGAACCAAGCCGGGCGGTCGATATAATACTCGGTCTCCCGCAGCTCGTTGGTCACCGGCGTCACCGGCCGCGGCAGGCTGCGCAACACAGGCCATACCGCCGCGGTTTGCCACTTTTCGTTGCGCAGCCCCGCGCCCAGGTTGTGCATCTTGCGCAGCAAAAAGTGCTGGTCGTAGGTCCAGCTCACCCGCAGGAAAACCCCCAGCCCCCAGACCAGCAGCAGCGCGGTGGGCCAACGGCGGGCCAGGGTGACCCACGCGGCCCCGGCCAGGGCCAGCACCCCGCCCACGAATGCGGGGGCCAGCAAGCGCCAGTCCAGCGGCGTGGAGGCATCGGCCCAGGCGATGGCCGCCAGCAGGGTACCCACATACACGGCGACCCAGCCACCCCAGCGCACCAGGTGGGCCTGCAGCTGGGGGGTTTTGGGGAAAGGCTCCGCGAGGGACCGGCCGACGGGTTGGGGCCGCGCGCCGCGCCAGGCCCAGGCCAGCAGGGCCCCAAAGACCACCACCGTGGCCCCGGCTACGGCCCATTCGCGCGCCGGTTCCCAGTGCACGAACCACGGGTGCCACCATGCGGCCAGGGTGGTGGCCGCCTGCTGCCATTTTTCCGGCCCAGGGGGGTGCCAGCGTAAAACCCGCCCTGTGGCCGCGGGCGCCACCCAACGCCCCGCAGCCAGCAGCGCGGCCACGGGAAGCCCGGCGGCCAGCGCGGCCAGCCCCGCCTGCCATAGCCAGCCGCGCGGCCGGGACCGGCGCCAGGCCCACCACACCTGCAACGCCACCCAGGGCAACACCGCCACCCCCACCCAGCGGGTGAAGATGGCCCACGCGGCCAGCAAACCCACCAGCACGGCCCGCCGCGGATGCGGTTCCCCCAGCCAACGGGCCACGGCCCAGGCCAAAAGCAGCACCTGGACCAAAAACAGGGGCTCCGAAAGCACCAGGGTCACCACCCGCTGCACCGGAAACGACACGGCCAGCACCAGGGCCACGGCCCCGGTGGGCCACAGGTGCCGGGTGACGCCATACACTTCGCGGGCGGCCAACAGCACCAGCGCGGCCAGGGCCAGCACGGCCAGGACCCGGGCTGCAAGTTCCTCATCGCCCTGGGTGAAGGGCATGAGCGCGGCCAGGGCCTGGGGGTAGCCCGGCGGAAAGTGGGTCATGGGCTTCCAGGCCGCGGGGGTGAAGCGGCCATACCAGCCCAAGCGGTGCCAGTTGCGGGCCAGCACCAGGTAGGTCAGGCCATCGGAGTTGGCCCCCAGGCCCCACTTCCAGGTGGCCCATAGCAGCATGGCCTCGCCCAGGGCCACGGCCAGCAACACGACCGCGAGGACAAGGCCCCGTTGCCGCCAAAGCCGGGCCGCGAGCAAGCGCAGCCAGGCGCGCTGACCGGGCCAGCTCATGCGCGCGCCTCCCAACCGGCCAACCGGCGGGCCTCCAGGGCCAGGCGCAGCGCGGCCAGGCCGTCTTCCAACGAGCAGCGAGAGGGTTCCTCACCCCGCACCAGGGCCAGAAAGTGGCGCATTTCGGCCAGGAACATGTCGTTGCGCTCCCAGCCGGGGGGCAAGTGAGCCTGGGCCTGCACCCGGCCATCGGGGCCCAGCAGCACGGCCCGCCCGGTGGGGTAGTCCCAGCGAATGGTGCCCGCGTCGCCCACGAGTTCCAGGTCGTGCCGCGGGGGGCGCTGGATGTAATTCACATGCACCGAGGCCACCGTGCCCGAGGCAAAAGTGAGGGTGATGTCCGCGGTGTCTTCCACGCCGTGCAGCTCCAGGGGGCTGATGTGCCCGGCCCAGGCCGCGGCGACCTGGGGGTCGTCGAACCCGGCCGCGGCCAGCAGGTCCCGCATGTAGTCCAGCGGGTGGCACAAGGTACGAATGACGCCGCCGCCCAAATCGTCCCGCGCCGCGTAGCTCTGGCGATAGTCTTCCCAGGGGTGCCAGGCCGGAAGATATTCCCCCCAGTGGGCGCGCGCGTAGCGCACGGGCCCAATGCGGCCCTGTTGCAGCCATTGGCGCACGGTCTGCAGGGTGGGATGGAAGCGGAACTGGAAGCCCACCAGCACCCGGACGCGATTTTGGGCCACGGCCTGTTGCAGCGCCGGTACCTGCGTCCAGTCGTGGGCCACGGGCTTTTCCAGCAGCAGGTGCGCGCCGGCCCGGGCCGCGGGAATGGCCACTTCCAGATGCAGCGCGGTGGGGTTGGCCACGATGACCGCGGTGGGCCGGTGTTTTTCCAGGGCCGCGGTCAGGTCGCGCTCCACGGGGAAGCCGGCCAGCTCGTCGTCGGGCAGGGTGCTGCGCCCGGTGCGATAGAGGACGATGTCGCGCTGGCCTAAGGCCAGCAGGTTGCGCAAGTGACGGCGACCGATGGAGCCCAAACCGGCGATGAGGAACTTCACGGGCGACCTCCGCAAAAGGGGTAAAACCCGGATGCGATGACCCAGGGCTTTTTCTAACCCCAAGGGTGAGCATTGCACACGGGGACCCAGAGAACACGGAGGATAACTTGCCAGGTTTCTCCGTGTTCCCCCTGCCTCTGGGTGATTGACTTGGAAAAGCGCTGCGCGATGACCAGGAGCATTGTACCGCGCGCGGGGGCGGGGGTACAATGGGGCAGCCATTGCAAGGAGGCTCGCATGGGAACCCAGACCACGGCGACCGTGAAGACCCAGGCCGGTGTGCGCCGGTGGCTGCTTTTGGCGCTGCTGGCCCACACGGGCTGGGGCGCGTATCCGGTGTTGGCCCGCTATTTGCAAACCGTGGCCGGTTTGCCCAGCATGTCGCTTTTGGCCACCAGCATGACCGTGGCCGCGGCGTTCACCGCGCTCACCACCCGCCCCCGCTGGGCTTTGCTGCGGCGGCAGCGGCTGATGTGGGCCCTGGTGCTGGTGGTCATGACCCGCGCGGTGACCAACCTGCTGGCGGCCCGTTTCACCCACGCCATCTATGTGCAGCTCATCACCCTGCTCACGCCGTGGACCGTGGCCCTGCTGAGTATGGCCGTGTTTCGGGAAGCCGCGCCCCCGCGCACGGGCCGCACCATGCTGCTGGGCACCGTGGGCGCGGGGCTCATCTTGAGCGGCCGGGTGGCCAACGCGCAAGGCGTGCAGGCCTTCACCCCCCAAGACGCACTGGGCCTGGCCCTGGCCGGGGTGAGTATGGTGAGCTTAGCCGTTTACATGCTGCTGGTACGCCGCAGCCGCGCGCACCAGTGGCGGGGCGAAGAGGTGTTCCTGGTGCAGTCCTTGGGTGTGATGGCCGTGGGCTGGGCCGCCACCTGGCTGCTGGGCGAGGACTGGCGCCCATGGCTGCATCTGAGCCTGCAAGACGGGCTGGTGTTTCTGGCCTTTGCCGGGCTGGTGCTTTATGGTGCGAACCGGGTGCAAATCGCCGCGCTGCAGCATGTGGGCGCGCGAGCCGTGAGCAGCCTGCTGCCCTGGCGCATGGTGGTGGTGCTGGTCATCGGCCTGGCCCTGCTGGGCGAACACCTGACCGCGACCCGGCAGGCCGTGGGCGTGGCGCTGGTCATGGCCGCGCTGGGGTGGTATTTAGGCCTCGCCGACCACGCGGGGTAAGTGGCTTTAGAGCGGCACCGCGGTGGGCGTGGGTGTAGGCGTGGGGCCGGGCGGCACCGCGGTGGGCGTGGGTGTAGGCGTGGGGCCGGGCGGCACCGCGGTGGGCGTGGGCGTAGGCGTGGGGCCGGGCGGCACCGCGGTGGGCGTGGGTGTAGGCGTGGGGCCGGGCGGCACCGTGGTGGGCGTGGGCGTAGGCGTGGGGCCGGGCGGCACCGCGGTGGGCGTGGGTGTAGGTGTAGGCCAAATCAGCGGTATCTCCAGCTGGTTGTCTTCGGGGTGCGGGTCCAGAGTTGCTGCTTCCACCTGAGCCTGTAACACCTGGGGGGCAGACGACAACCTGGGCAACACCTGCAAAGTCACCTGCTCGTGCGCGTTGGAGGCCAACACCTCCCACCGGCACACCAGCACCTGAGCAATGCCCTGGGTCGCGCCTTCGTCTTCTTCCGCGACCGGCTCCCAGTGGCAGGCGGGGTTCTCCCCTTCTTCCCATGGCCACACCTGGACATCGTCGGGCCACGGTACCTGCAACACCAGCTGCCGGGCCCATGAAGGGCCGCCATTTTCCACGGTCAAAGTCAACAGCCAGGGTTGGCCGGGTAATGGCGCCGGTTCCACCGCGGCCGTCAGGGTCACATCGCTGCGCGGTTGCAACCGAACTTCGGTCCTTTGGGCCTGATTGTTGGGGTCGGGGTCCTGCGCCTGTTGCGAACTGCGCGCCTCGGCCCACAGGATAATGGCGCCCTGGGCCTCGGGGGCCGGCAGCAAGACCACCTGAACCTCTTTGCCCGTCCCCACGGGCAAAGTACCCACCGGGCACCACCATCCTTCATCTTCGGGGGTGCAAGGGCCGTCCTCCGTTTGGGGCTGCAAGGTCACGCCCGCGTTGGGAGTGACCCCGAGCCACAATCCCACACCCTGGGCCTCCACCGGCCCGTGATTTCGCACTTGCCAATAGACGGAGGTCACCACCCCGGGAGTTAACACCTGGGGCCACTGGCCTTCCAGGGCCACATCCGGGGCCCGCGTCACCACGACTTCTACGGTGCTCTGATTGTTGTCGGGATGGGGGTCCTGGACATCCAGAGGTGCCAACATCAACCGCGCGGCAGCCGGGCCCACGGCATTGGGGGCTTGCACCTGAACCTGCACCTGCTGCGGTGCCTGAGGGGATAGGTCGGCCCAAACACAGCGCCACGCGTTCCCCTCGACAGGCTGAGCCTCCTCGGGCGCCCCGGGGCATCCTTCCAGGCGCAGCACGGTTCCGGGCCAAAGGCCCTCCAACACCGCGGCTGTGCTTCGAGGCCCCGCGTTGACCACCACAAAAGACAAAGTGATTTCCTGGCCGGGGGCGGCGTAGCGCGGTGTCGTTTCCCAGGTCACCTGCAAATCGGCTTGCTCGCGCACCACCACCCTCCAGGTGGCTTGATTGTCGGTCAGGTTCGGGTCCTCTTCGGCTGCGGCCAGCACAGCCCGCCATGGCAAGGCGTCGGATGGCCATTGGACGGCGCTAACCAGCCAGCGCACCACCACGGTTTGCCCCACTTCCAGAGTGCCCAAATCGCAGGTCACCCGGTGGTGGGGTTGTGTGGCGCACAGGCCTTGCTCCGGGTGGCTGGCTTCCAAAGCCATTTCAGGCGGCATCCAACCTTCGAGCACCACCTGGTGGGCCACGGCCGGGCCCTGGTTGGTGATGCTGAAAGTGAACTCGGCCTTTTGGCCCACATCCACGGCCTCAGGCCCTTCCACCTGCAACGCCAGGTCGGCCATATAACGGCAAGGCAATGCGGCGCGCCAGGCGTTATTGGTCGCGTTGGGGTCGGTCTGTTGCGCGTGCACCGTGGCTTCCAGGGGAAGCACCGTGGGGCCCTGCCGCGCGGGTGGAAGCAAAGTCAGCCGCACCACCCGCGCCGCGTGAGCCGGGATTTCCTCCCAGGTGCACACCAAAGTTTGCTTTTCCCACTCGCACCGACCCTGGTCCGAAGCCTCCCAGGCGCGCACCCAGGCGGGGTTCAAACCGCTCCCGTGGAGTTGCCACTGCACTTGCCACGCGTCTTGAGGGCCGTGATTGTGCACCTGCCAGGTCAGGGTAAGGGCTTCACCGCCGCGCGCGGTCAGGTCCGCTGGCGGCCCCTGCAAGGCCAGGTCAACCCGGGCTCGTGCGACCAGCTGTTCCCAGGCCTGGGGCGGCGTGATGAAGCCGTCCACGGTTTCGCCAAAGGCGTCCGCGCTGTGGGGATGGCAGGTCAGGCAATTTTCGCCGGAGAAGTCAAAATTGCCAGCATGGTCGGCGCCACCGGCGTGTTGCAGCGTGCCCACCGCCTGATGACAGGCCACACACAGGCGCGAGGCGGGGGGACTTTGGCCATCGTCAAACGAATGCTGGCCGGTGCGACCCTGGAACAGGATGGGCCCGATGCTGTGCGTGTTTCCTTCCCCGGGGGCCCAGGGCAGCATGACCCGCACCCCATAGGCGTTGGGTGAGCCATGGGGGTCGTGGCAAGTGACGCAGCCGATATGGAAGGGCGGGTCCGCGGTGGCTTCCGCCTGGTCGGAGGCAGGGTCCGCGGGCGCGTGGCGGTTGCCGTGGGCCGAAACGGGGGCCGTGGCCCCGGCCCCGGTGCCGTTGTGACAGGCAAAGCAAAACGCATCCAGGGAGTCATCCGGCGTGAGGCGGGGGAACCCCTGACCCGCGGCCCACACGCCCGGAAATCCGCCTCCCCAGCCCCGGCCGCCTCCGCCGCGGATGAGCAACTCGGCGCGGGTGGCCGTGTGGGCCCGGTGACAGCGCGCGCAGGCATCGGTGGTGGGCGGGTAGGGTCCGCGATGGGGCCCCTGGGCGCGAGCAATCTCGGTGTCTCCGCCGTGCAACTGGCCGACGGCCAATATCACCACCAGGCCCGCCCATAGGGTGAGGGCCATGCGCCAGGGGGGCAAGGGCCAGGATGCAGGCGGCCAACCGCGCACGATGACGACCTCCTCACTTATCGTGGCAAAGTTCGCAAGTGCCGCGGTTGTCCACCCGCAGCAGGGCGCTGCGCGCGTCGCCCGAAGGCGCTCCATTGCCATTGGGCCACGGCACCACCCCCGCATGGCCGCTCATGCGCGCGGTGGAGCCATGGGCCACATGGCAGGTAAGGCACGAGAGAGGGTCGTGACGGAACTCGGGGTTGCCGGTTGGGGGTGGCCCGCCGTGTAAATTATGACAGCCACATCCCTGCCCCTGGGAAATATGGCGATACGCAAAAATGGGGTCGCCGGTATCGGTGTGGCCGCTATCGTCGGGGGCCAGGTACCGGTCGTGACAGGTGGCGCACCACGCGGCCAGGTTCTGATAGAGGGTGTTGTCGTATTCCTCGCCAAAGTATTTGCCATCGTTCGCCGCGATGGTGTAGAGCTTGGGGGTTTCGTCGTCCAACACCACCTGGGTGGCACCCGATTGCCGGGGTACAGGCCGCAGAATGCGGTAGGTGGGCGTTCCCCCGGGCCCGGCATTGCCGTGGGGGTCATGGCATGAAGTACAGGCCAGGGTCATGCTGGTGCCCGGGCCGGAGCCCCAGGCCCCACCGCCCCAGGCTATGCCGGTGCTCCCGTCCATCAAATGCGCCGAGGTCACCGCGCGCGGGGTAGCGTCTCCTACCCAGCCGGTATCCATGCGGGCGAATTGGAACCCACCACCTTTGAGCCCCCGATTGACCACCCCCTCGGCAGGGGATTCGACGGTGTTGTCGCGTTGCAAGTACACGCCATCCATCACATCGGTATCCGCGCCCGTACCGCCAGCGCCGTGGCAGGTGAGGCAGAGCTCGGTGCTGGAAGCCGCGGTGAGCAAAGCCGGGCCCACAGCCGTGTGCGCCCGATGACAGCCGGCACATGCGTCCGTGGTGGGGGTATAGCCCCCATGGGGGCCATTATCGGCGCGCGCCAGGCGTGGCCGTTCCCAAACCAAAAGCCAGGTCAACATCAGGGCCAACGCCCACATCCAACGCTTCATGGCTGCCAGCCTCCCGGGGGGACCAGATGTACAGGCCAGGGGCGGGCCAGCGCGATGCGGCCGGCCCACCCCTGGGGAGGGCAGATGACTCACTTCTGATGGCACACCTCACACACGCCCCGGTTGTCCAACCGCAGCAGCGCGCTATCGTTGGTGAAAGGCGCGGTGGCCAGGGTGCTCATGGAGGCCGAAGTACCGTGGGGCAGGTGGCAGGTCTGGCAGGCCACATTCTTCGATGCGGTCAACGGCAAGAAGTAGCCCCCGTAGCCCGTGGCTTCAGGGTCGGCGTTGCCCCCATAGGCGTAGTTCATCCCCACCCGATGGGCATAGGTGGAGATATCGCCGCCGTAGTCGGCGTTCCCCGAGCCATTATCCGAGTTATCCTCCGCGCTGTTGGGCCGGGTGACATGATAGGCGCCGTGGCAGGCCACGCACACATTGCTCACATTGTCGGGCCAGTGCTCGTCGTCGTAATCCTTGTTGGCCGGGCCCTCGTCCACCTGGTCCACCGTGACCGCATTGCCCGCGATTTGCTCGCGCAAAATGCGGTAATTGGGGGAACCATGGGGGTCGTGGCACGAGGCGCAAGTGAGGCTGGAGGGCAGGTTCGCGGTTTGCCCGCGCGCCACCCCGAAGCCCCACGCAGCCATGAGGGTGCCATCGGAATTGTGGATGGAAGTGACGGCTGCGGTTTTGTAGTTGACGAAGCCGCCGCCCAGCAAATCCCCATTGTCGGCGGTGTTGGCCTCACCTTCGGTGCTGGGGCTGCGCGCGGCCACGAATTTGCCATCGGCCACATTGGTATCCGCGCCGGTGCCCGCCGCGCCATGGCACGACATGCACAGCTCATAAGTGCTGGTCGCGGTGAGCAAATTGGGGCCCTGCGCGGTGTGTGCCCGATGGCATCCTGCGCACGCGTCGGTAGTCGGCGTGTAACCGCCATGCGGCCCGCCGTTGGCCCAGGCCGTACCGGCCAGGTTCAACAGCAAGGCCCCACTCAAGAACACGGGAAGAAGCCAAAGCCACTTCCGCATACCACACCTCCTGCAGTACATGAGAGAGCTACGGGTCGTTGGAACACGCGTCTACCTCCAAAACGGGCTGCAAACGGCCAGGTGAAAGGCGTCCAATGTTTCAAGTCATGCCCACCTCCTTTTCTTCAGTAGGACCACACTTGCACGCGGTCGTTGGCCCTATCGGTGATATACAGCCGGCCATCGGAAGCGATGGCAATATCGTTGGGATAATGGAATTGGCCGCTCAAAGTGCCCGCGGTGCCAAAGGCAAAAAGGAACTCGGGCTGGGCCTCGGAAAAGTCGTACACCCGCACCACCTGGCCCACCGCATCCACCACATGCAGGCGTTGCCGCGCGTCCAGGGCTAAACCACGCGGCAAATTCAAGCCCCCGCCGCCCCCACCGGTTCCCACCAGCATTTGCCAAACGCCCTGGGCATCCCACACCGACAGCCGTCCGTTATTCCCGTCGGAAACCACAAAGCGCCCCAAGGCATCCACCACGACCATGTTTGGAAATTGCAGCTGGTCTTCGGCTTCGCCAAATTCGCCAAAGGACCACACTTCGGGCTGGAAATCACTCCAGTCGTCTTGCGCGGCCACTTGCGGCGAAAACACCAGCACGCGATGTGCACCCAAAGCCACATCGGTCACCAGAAGGCGTCCCTGAGCGTCAAAAGCCACCCCCAAAGGCGCCCAGGTAGGGCGGTCGGGACGCGGCAGGGTGCGTCGGCGGCCCTGGGGGTCCTGGTAGTGCACTTCCTCCTCGAACCAGTCATACGCAAAGGTTCCGGGCCGGGGTTTGAAGCCCGTGTGTTTGGCGATATATTCGCTCAGGGTGAGGTCGGGCCCTAAGATGGTGTCCAGGTAATTCCCCTCCGCGTCGTAAACGAAAATGGCGTGCTGCAGGCGGTCGGTCACATACACGCGTCCGCGCGCGTCCACCGCCACATACACGGGGGCGCGTTCGGCCGCGGTGGTGCGCGGGGGCGCAAACGCGCGCAGGAGGTTCCCCTCGGTATCGAAAATTTTGACCAGGCGGTCACCTTCCCCCTCGGTGACATAAAGGCGGTCTTCGGAGGGTGACAACGCGATGCCTAAGGGGCCATTGACATCGTAAAACGCGAAGAGGAAATGCGGCGGATAGTTGACCTCCACGGGTACGGGCAGCATTTCGGGCAAGGGTTCGGGCCGCCGCACATAGCGGCTGAACAAAAAGCCCACGCCACACAGGGCCAACAGCAACGCCAACAGCACGGCCCACAAACGCCGACGCTGGCGGGCCTCGTCTTCGCTTTTGACCTCGGCCTGAGACGGTAAGGGCGCGAGGCCCGCCTCCGCGGGGGGAAGGCCCTCGGGCTCGGCCGCATCGGCCACGGGGGGCGGTGTTGTTTCCTCGGGCACAAGAGGATGGGGGGTGTCGTCGGTCCAGGGGGTTGGGGTCATGGCGCTGCCTCCTGGGTAGCGGCCTGGGCTTGCAGGGCGGCTTGCACCCGCCCCAGCGCGTGCTGCACGGCCAAATCATCCGGCGCCAGGGTTTGGGCGCGGGCCAGGGCCTCGGCCGCGGCCGTCAAATCGCCCAGCTTTTCATAAGTGAGCCCCAGGCCCAGCCAGGCTGGCGCGAAGTCAGGGTCCTGTTCCGTCACCGCTTCCAGGGCCGCGCGCGCCGGCGCATAGCGGCCTTGGGACCAGGCCAGCATCCCCTGGGCGTAACGCAAACGGAGGGGGGCGTCCAGCACCTGATAGCACTGGGCCATCCCCTCATAGGCTTCGGGGAACTTGGGCACCAGCCGCACCGCGCGGTGAAAGGATGCTAACGCGTCATCGCAGCGTTCCAGGCTTTGATAGGCCACGCCCAGCTGGTAAAGGGCATCGGCATCGGTGGGCGAAATGCGCAAGGCCGCTTCCAATGGCGCGATGGCCGCGTCGGGTTCCCCCAACAACACATAGGCACGGCCCAAAAAGTAGTAAGCCGTCTCCAGCTGCAGGTCCACCTGCGCCGTGGGGCTGTCGCGGCGCAATTCCACAAAATGTTGCAACAGGGGCACGGCCTGGTCCAGGCGGTCCTGTTGCACATAAGCCAGGCCGGCAATAAGGAGCGCGGCTTCGTGGTCGGGATAGGCCCGCAGCACTTGGGTGGCCGCGTCCGCGGCCCGGTCGTATAGATGATTTTCGTAATACAACGCGGCCAGGGCCACCCGCGCATCGGGGTCGTTGGGATTGGCGCGCACGGCTTGCTCCAATTCCTGCATCGCTTGCTCCGCAGGGGACAAAGGCCCCCGGGCGTGATACCGGTCCCAGTAGTAATAGCCGCCAAAAGCCAGGGTGGTCAGGGCCAACAACGCGGCCACGGCCACCACGGCCCGCGTCAGCCGCTCGACACTCACTTCCCGCCAAAGCCGTGTCCATCGTGATAGCCAGGCAGCCATGGTCATCCCTCCCGAAGAGCTGCGGCCGCGGGTGCCGGGCTGGGCTGCCCAGGCCCCTGGAGGCGGGTGCGCACATCCGCCATTTGGGCCTCAATCAGGGCCAGTTCCCGGCGCAGCTGCTGCACCCGCCGATGCGCGGCGACAATGCGCCGATACTCCAAAGGATGCTCTTCCAGCATCTCTTCTTCGGTCAAATAGCCGGTAAAGATGCTGGTGTTGCGGGTCTTGAGATGGACATGGTAGCCGTGCCACACCATCACCGCCAAAGTGGCCAGGATGGCCTCCCAACTATGCAGCGCGCGGGCTACGGGGATGGCTTCGCCGGGCAACCAGCGGGTGACCAGCACAGGGAACCACATCATCAGGCCGGTCACCATCATCAAAGTTTGGCCCCACAGCAAGGCCCAATACTCCATCTTTTCCTCGATGGAGAAGCGGTCGTGTTGCGGGCGCTGGGGTGCCAGGCCCAGGTTGTAGCGCACGGTGTGCCATAAATCTTGAAAATCCTTCCAGCGGGGCCACATGGCCCCCCGCCGCCGTTGCACCACCCACATGTGCAGGATTTGCGCCACATGGTGCAACGAAACGCCAATGCTGATAAGCGCGGCCACCCGGTGCACCACCCGCAGGGCCTCCATACCGCCCAAAACATTGACCACCCGGGCCACCCAAAGGTGATGGCTGAAATGCTGCAGCAGGCCGGTGATGGCCAGGGTGGTAAAGGCCAGCATGAAGACGAAATGCTGATAGCGCAACACGGGGTCGAAGCGCAGGAACACGCGCCGCCCGTCGGGCAGCACCTTGAGGCGTTGCGCCCAGGCTTCGGCCTGCCGCAGCCGGCGCAGCACCAACCGACGCTTGAGCTCCAGGCGCTCCAGGACGCGCTCCCATGCATCGGTTTTATTCGGCGAGGAGGTCTTCATCATCGAAAGCGCCATCGTCATCCGCTCCTAATTCACGCGCCAGTTCGCGCTCGGCCTCCAACAGGGCCCGATGTACGGCCCGGCGTTTCTCCTGCCACCGCTTGCGGGCATCCAAACCAATGTAGAGCAAGAAGCTGCCAATCACGCCGGGGATGAGCACATAGCCATACAGCCAATCGATGGCCGCCAGCACCGGGGTCCGCTCCCATGAAGGTTCCTGGTGGCGATTCCACGCGGTGGTGAAGCGCGGCCCCGCGGCCGGATGGCACTGCTGGCAGGTGGTCAACAGCCGTTCACCGTGTACCGTGGCACGCGGGTCATCCACCGGCTGAATGTTGTGCACGCCGTGACAGTCGTAACAGGTGGCTTCGGCGCTTTCGGGCCCCGGCCCGGCCAAACGAGCCACATTGACGGCCCGTCCGTGGAATTCACGCAAATACGACACATACACCTGCGCCGAAAGGTCATACCTGGCCATGCGTTCGGCATCGCCGTGGCACTGGCCGCAAACGGCAATCATGTCGTTGTGGAAACCCGGTGTGCGGGGCCCGCGCACGCTATGCACGCCGTGGCAACTCACGCAGGTGGGCACATCGGCGTGGTTCGGGTTTTGTTGCAAAGCCTGGCCGTGCACACTGGCCTGATAAGTGGTGAACACAGGCCGATGGCATTGCCCGCACAATTGGGGCACTCGGGCCCGGGGCTGCCCTGGGGGTTGAATGTCGTGACTGCCGTGACAATCGGCGCACACGGGCGCGTCCCGGTTGCCGCTCTCTTGGGCCCGCACATGCATACTGTCCTGCGCCTCCTTGGCCGCCTCTTCGTGACAACTCTGGCATTCTTGATTGATACGCAGCACCATCTCCCGCACATCGGCATAAGGCAAATCCACCACCAAATCCAAATCGCGCACCACCGCACCCACCCGGCCATCTTCGGAAAGATGGCAGGTCGTGCAATCCACTTGCGCCTGGTCGGGCCGATGCGGATACGCGCGCGTATTGGGATGACAGGCGATGCACTCCAGCCCTTCCGGACCGTGCACCGAGTTTTCGAATTCCCCCACATCCACATACAACGAAATGACCTGGCCATTGGCGAATCGCCCGCGGAAATTGTGATTGGTATGGCACATCAAACAATCGGTGTCGGGGGAACCGGCATCGGCTTGCGGCGTGGGGGCTTCCTCCCCCGGCAACGGTTGCGCCCAGGCCGGCTGTACCCCCCAACCGGCCGCCAGGCCAAACCACAGCGCCAGCATTCCCCCCAACACCCCCAAGATGGCCCAACCTCGGCGTTTGCTGTCCATCATCATGTCAGCGCTCCTGCCATCATCTGGGCGGCAGCGGCCTGGGTCGGCGCGGCACAACGCCGCCGATAGGCCTCGAGCAGGGCACGGCTGGCTTGCGGACACAGGTACAAAGCATTGGCCCGCCGTAACGCCTGCAACGCCGCCCGCACCTCGCGCCCTGTTTCCGCGCACACACAACCCCGCAAACCAAAAGGAGCCAGGCGCAAGAAGGCTTCGCCCACCTGGGCAGCGCCGCACCCGACGGCCAGCACCCGTACCCCAGGGGCCACCCCCCGCAAGCAACGCAACCACTCCACCGTGGGATACCCCCACGATGGCACATGCACCACCACCATCTGCGGGGCCTGCCAACGGGCCACTTCCAGCAGCGCCTCTTCGTGCCCGACCAGCCCCAACACCCGCACCTCAGGCCAACCGGCCATACGGCGCAGTGCGTATCTCCCCGCGGCCTCATACCGATAAGCCAACCACACCCATACCATGGGCTACCTACCTCGACGGTCCGTGAAAAATGCCACAATCGTGGGCATCCTTATGGTAGAGCCAACGCGCGCCTTTGCCCATACAGGAAAGGCCTTACCCTCGGCGTGGAAACCCCCTATTTTTAGCATTTGATGAGAAAGCGCTCGCCGTCTGGCCGCCCTTCTTGTAGGGCTCTGTCCCGGGGGATGTGAGGATTGTCGCCTTGACAGGGGTTTGCGGGCTTCTATACTCAAATTAGAAAATATTTTCTGCCGCGGCCGTATCAATTCGGGACAAGCCCCCGGTCGTGGGGTTGGGTAATTCGCAAGAAGGAGCGCGACGCGTGACCCGTGGGGAACGCTGGAACCGCATGCTGGTTTGGCCATTGGTGTTGAGTTTGGGGGCTGCCATCGCGTTGATATGGGGGGTGTGGCGGCTGAGTGAAAACATCGTCTGGCAAGTGCGCCAATGTCTGAGCAACGAGCTGCAGCAGCAGGCCATAGCCTTGCACGGCTGGTTCACGGCTGAAGCGAGTTATTTGCGGGACGAAGCCCTGTTGCTGGCCCACTACGAGGACCTTTTCACCTGGCTGTCCAAGGGGGAACTGGAACGCTTGCGGCGCTTTTTGGCGTTGCATCAAACCGCGCACGAACGGGACCAGGTGTATATTCTGACGCCTCATCCCGTCGCCTACACCGCGGCGGAAGAGGCGGTTTTTACAGCCGACGATTTACAACGCCTGGATGCGGTGCAACGCGGTTGGAAAGGCCAAACCTTGGCTGAATTGACCACCATCCAGGGACGCATTTGGCTCATCGCCGTAGCCCCGCACACCACAGCTCGCGGCCAAGTGGACGCGGTGGTCACCATCGCCCATGAATTCGATTCCGTCACTTTGGCGCAGCTGGCGCGGGGGTTTGGCGGCTCCCTTTTGCTCACCGACGGGCAAGGAGCCGTGGTCATCGCCGGCCAACCTTTGCCCCCGTCCACGCTCACCACAGTGCAACAGGAACTGGCCCAGCATCGGGTCGCGGCCTGGCAGCCCTTCTTTGTGAGGCACCAGGCGCAGCTCTATGGCGTAGTCTTCGCCCCCCTGGGCCCCACTCACCAGGGCATGTATTACACCCTGGTGCTCCTCAAACCCGCAGAAGTGCTGAACCACACTTACGACCAGGCCCGATGGGGGGCCATCGCGCTGTCCACGGCTTTAATCGTGCTGGCGCTCGCGGTGGTCGTCTTTCACCATTGGGCAGTATTCGCCCCGTTGCAAGCCCTGCAACAGGCCACCCAGCGCATTGCCCAGGGCCATTTGAACCACCCCGTTCCCCAACGCGGGTTGCATGTGCTACGAGCCCTGGCCGAACACATCGACGCCATGCGGCAGCGGGTGCGTCATCTCCTACAAACGGAACGCGCACTCCGGCAAACTTTGGCGCAGCGTTTGGAACATCAAAGCGGAACGCTGGTGCAGATGTGCCGCGAGCGGGAGGAACTGCTGACCCGCCTGATTACGGCCCAAGAAGAAGAACGCCGCCGCGTGGCTCGGGAACTGCATGACGAAACCAGTCAAGAACTGGCCAATCTCATTGTGCGCTTGGGCGCGCTGGGACGCCAGACCGAAGACCCTCATTTGCAGCAACAACTGCGCATGTTGCGGGAGCATGTGGCGCGCACGCTGGAGGGGGTTAACCGCATCGTGTTGGATTTGCGCCCCGGGTTGTTGGACGAATATGGTTTGCTCCCGGCCGTGCGTTGGTATGCCGAAGAACGCCTGCGCGCCGTAGGTGTTGAAGTGCAAATCGAAGTGCACGGCACTCCCCACGAATTCCCCCCGGTGGTGCACACTACCTTGTATCGCGTGTTGCAAGAAGCCATCAACAACATCGCGCGGCATGCTCAGGCCCAACACGCGCGCCTGGTTTTTCAATGGCAGCCCCAAGCGTTACACATCGAAATTCACGACGATGGCCGCGGTTTTACCTTTGACCCTCATCATTTGGCCACGGCCGGACACTTTGGCCTGTTGGGAATGCGCGAGCGCCTACATTTGATACACGCTTCGTTGGAAGTGCGCACCGCACCCGGACAAGGCACCCACTTGTTCATCACCGTGCCCTACGACCCAAACCAACCGACCCCAGGAGCCGCTCATGGGCAAAATTCGCGTGCTGCTGGTGGATGACCATGCCATTTTACGGGCCGGACTTCGGGCCTTGTTGGAAACTTACGATGACATCGAAGTCGTTGGCGAAGCCGGTTCGGGGGAAGAGGCGCTCCAGCTGACCCGCAGCCTACGACCGGATGTGGTGGTGCTGGATGTGATGATGCCCGGCATAAACGGACTGACCACCCTGCGCTATCTGTTGGCTGAGAACCCCGACCTGCGGGTGCTCATGCTGACCCAATATGGCAACAAGGAGTTTGTGCTTCCCTTGCTGGAAGCCGGCGCCGCGGGCTATGTGCTCAAACAGGCCGCAGATACCGATTTCGTCAAAGCCATTCGCGCCGTACACGCTGGGAATGCCTACCTTTACCCACCCATCGCCAAACTGGTGCTCGATGCGCTAATGGCCGGCGAAACGGCCACCCCGCCCCATCAGCGTCTTACCCCCCGGGAGCGGGAAATCCTCATCCTCATTGCTCAGGGATATACCAACCAGGAAATTGCGCGCATGTTATACATCAGCCCCAAAACCGTTGAAGTACATCGCACCCGCCTCATGCGCAAACTCAACTTGCGTAATGTGGCCCAAGTGGTACATTACGCGGTGCGGCACCACCTCATCGACCCCTGGGCCGAGCCCTCCACCAAATCATCCGAACAGCCTGACTGAACGGGGCCCCTCTGCTTACCACCATGCGGTCAGCAACGCAGCGTGGCGCGGGTTCCACCCGGCCCCGCCGGCTTTGGCGCTTGACACACCCGGGATTGGGCGCAAGCGTAGTACAATGAAAACCCATCTCCTGCACGCCAAGGATGTGCCATGGCCCCCCTCCAAGCCCGTTGGGAAATCGCTCCTCCGCCGCCGCCTGAAGTGCAGCGCGCGCTGCGCCGGTTCCCCCCGCTGTGGCAGCGCATGTTGTACGCCCGGGGCTTCACCACTTACGAGGCGGCCAAGGCCTTTCTCGAGGCCCATCGCCCACCGGGCACCGAAGACCCCTTTGCCCTGCACGGCATGGAAGACGCGGTGGACCGCATCGCCTATGCCATTCGCCGGCAGTGGCCCATCGTGGTCTACGGCGATTACGATGTCGACGGCGTGACGGCCAATGTGCTGCTCACCCAAACCCTGCAAAGCTTAGGCGCGCAGGTCACGCCTTACATTCCCAATCGCTTCGACGAAGGCTATGGCCTCAACAGCGAGGCGTTGCGCCGGTTGCACGAGCAAGGCGCGCGGCTGGTGGTCACCGTAGATTGCGGCATTCGCCCGCCCGAACCCGTGGCCTACGCGCGGCAGTTGGGGCTGGACATCGTGGTCACGGACCATCACCACCCGCCCGAAACCCTGCCCCCGGCCCACGCGGTGGTCAACCCCCGCCTGCCCCAGGACCCGTACCCCGACAAGGACCTGGCCGGCGTGGGCGTGGCCTACAAACTGGCCCACGCGCTGCTCTTACGGTTGGAACCCCGCCGGGCCGACGCGGTGCAGCGCCATTTGGACCTGGTGGCCTTGGGCACCGTCGCGGATGTGGTTCCCCTGCGGGGGGAAAACCGCTACCTGGTGCGCCGGGGGCTGCATCGTTTGCGCCAACCCCAGCGCCAGGGGCTGTTCGCGCTCATGGGCGTGGCCGGGGTCAAACCCCAGCGCCTCAACGCGGGGCACATCGGCTTCATCTTGGGCCCGCGGCTCAACGCGGCCGGGCGCTTGGATTCGGCCATGGCCGCGCTGCGCCTGCTGATGACCGACGATGTGATGGAAGCCGGGCAGCTGGCCCAGCAGCTGGATGTGCACAACCGCCGACGCCAGCATCTCACCGAAACCACGGTGCAGGCGGCCATCCGCATGGCTGTGCCCGACCCCGACGACCCGCCCTGGGTGCTCTTTGCCGCGCATGCCGACTTCAACCCCGGCGTGGTGGGCCTGGCCGCGGCCCGGCTGGTGGAACGCTTCCATCGGCCCGCGCTGGTGGCCCAAATCGCCGGGGAATGGGTGCGGGGCTCGTGCCGCAGCATTCCCGAGCTGCACATCACCCAGGCCTTAGAGCGCTGCGGGCATTTGTTGGAACGCTACGGCGGCCACGCCGCGGCCGCGGGCTTCACCGTGCACCGCAGCCGCTGGGACGCGTTTCGCGACTGCCTGACCGCAGTGGTGGCCGAAACCCTGCGCGGCCAGCCCCTGCAACCCGTGCTGCGGGCCGACGCGGAGGCCACCCTGGCCGAACTCACCCCCGAACTGCTCACCCAGCTGCGTTGGTTCGAGCCCACGGGCATGGCCAACCCCAAGCCCCGCTTCGTGGTGCGCGGGGTGCGCCTCAAGCAGGTGCAGGTCATGGGCCAACAAGGCCAGCATTTCCGTTTCGTGGCCGACGACGGCACCGCCACCCGCACCGGCGTGGCCTTCCGCCTGAGCTCGCGTTTGCAAGACCTGCCCCCGGTGGTCGATTTGCTGGTCACTTTGGAGTGGAACCACTACAACGGAGGGCCGGCGCTGCAATTGCAGGTGCGGGACCTGCGGCCCGCGGCCACAGCCTGACCCTCAAGGAGGCGATGATGAACCCCCTTCGGACCTCAGCGCCACCGCAAACGGCCAAAGCCGCGCCTTGGGCCTATGGCGCGTTTTTCGCCGGGCTGTTGTTGGGCCTGTTGCTCTTGGCCGGTGTGGTGTGGGTCAACTTCGAGGCCCGCATGTTCTACCCCTGGGATGTGATGGGCAAGCGCCGTACCCTCACCGGCTTGTGGTGCCCGCCCGTGGCCGCGCGCGATGAGGTCATTCAGCTGCGCATTCGGGTCACCAACCCCACCCAGCGCCCGGTGCGCCGCTTTTTGCGAGTAACCGCCACTTTGGGCCATGTGCTGTTGGTGGACCAGGGCAAGGAGTGGCTCGATTTGGCGCCGGGGGAAACCCGCACGGTGCAGTGGGCCATTCCTGCATCCCAGGCGGCTTACGGCGGCCGCTTTTTGCTGGTAAGCGCGTACCTGGGCGCCGCCGGCAGCCTGCCCGCGGCCCAAAACGATTGCGGCATTTGGGTGTGGCCCGTGCGCGGGGTTTCGGCCACCGCGCTGCTGGCCCTGGCCTTTGGCCTGGCGTTTGGCCTCATGGCCGCGGGGCTCTTCGTGGGGAACTTAGGCCCGGCCTGGCCCACAGCCCGGCTGCTGTTTGGGTTGTACCTGGTCGCGTGGCTGGTGCAAATCGCGGCCCGGGCCTGGGTCGGCAGCGCCCTTGTGCTGGCCTTGCTGGCCTTGAGCCTGCTGCTGCTCTTCTTCCAAAGCCTGCAAGGCCCCGATGCCGACACGGTTTGAGGAAACGCTTATGCGCCCCCTGGTCCTCATCACCAACGACGATGGCGTGCATTCCCCCGGGCTGGAAGCCGTGGCCCGGGCCATGGCGCCCCTGGCCGAGGTGGTCATCGTCGCGCCCGAACGACAATGGACCGGCGCTGGCCGCAGCATGTTCGGCCACCTCAGCGGCCGCGTCACGCGGCACAAAACTGCCGCGGCCTGGCCGGTGTATGCCGTCGATGGCACCCCCGCGCAAACGGTGCTCATCGCGCTGTATGAAATCCTGCCCCGCCGGCCGCAATTGGTCATTGCCGGCATCAATGCGGGGGAAAATGTGGGCAGCGGGGTGACCATCTCGGGCACGGTGGGCGCGGCCCTGGAAGCTGCAGCCTCGGGCATTCCCGCGCTGGCCGTTTCGCTGGAGGCCGACCACCAACACCACAACGCCCACGCGCCAGCCCTGGATTTTGACACCGCGGCCTGGTTTACCGCGCGCTTTGCCCGAGCCGTGCTGCGCCAGGGGGGTTTGCCGCCCGGGGTGGATGTGCTCAAAATTGATGTCCCCGGCGACGCAACCCGCCGCACCCCCTGGCGGGTGACCCGGGTCAGCCGGCGACGCTATTACCGAGTGGTGCCATCCCGGCGGCAGGACCCCACGACCCCCGGCGTGCCAGGCTATGCCCGCTGGCCGAACCCCGAGCGGGTCTTCGAGCCCGACAGCGACGCCTATACCCTGCAGGTGCTGCGTCAGGTGGCCGTCGCGCCCCTGTCGCTGGACCTGACCGCCTGGCTTCCCCGGCCCCAGGTCGAGGCCTGGCTGCGCGCCGGCCTGGCGCGCGACGAAACGCAAGGGACTGCTGACGACGCGGGCCGCGCACCAGGCCGCGACGATTGAAGGCTGCGCCTTTTGGACCGCGGCACGCTCGTGCTGCTTTGGTTTTCGGCTGAAGGTTCACACGGAGGCACGGAGAGCACGGAGGGAGCGGTTGGTGGTTGGTGGTTGGAAGTTGGCAGGGGCCGCGCGTTGCTCCCTGCTGACTGCTGTCCTTCATCCGCGGCTTCATCCCCCCGGCGCAGCACGCTGCGCCCCTACCGCGGCGGGCGACCAGCCGGGTCGCCCCTACCGTGCTCCCCGCTCGCCGCTTTTTTCATCCGCGTCCATCCGCGTGCATCCGCGGCTTCATCCCCGCGCGCCTACCCCGCGATTTGCTGCCCCTTACGGCGTCAGCCCCAGGTAACGCAGCGCGTATTGCGCATCGCGATAGGCGGGATGGTATTCCAGCGCCTGGCGAAAGGCCTCGGCCGCCTGTTCTGTTTTCCCCAAACGCACATACAGCCAGCCCTGCCACAGCCAGGCTTCTTCGGAGTTGGGAGTGATTTGGAACGCGTAGTCTAAGATGGCCTGCAGCTTTTCCAGCTGCCAGCTGTGGAAGTAGGCGAAGAAGGGGCCGAACTGGTAGCGCAACATGCGCTGGGGCAGGCCGATGTCGAAGGCCCGGTCATAGGCCGCGGCCGCGCGGTCCCATTTTTCAAAATAAACCCAGTTGGTGCCTAAGTTGAACCAGGCGAACGCGTTGCCGGGCTCGGCTTCGGTTTCCCGTTGGGCCTGCTGCAGCGCGGCCTGGCGGTTGTAGTCGGTATCCCAATGGGGCCCCAGCAGGCGTTGTATGCGGCTTTGACTGGCCATGGGGTACACCAAAATATACACCCGGTTGAACGCCTGCCAATCCGCGTCGAGTTCCTCGTAAGGCACCCGCCGGTCGGGCCCGCGGAAGGAATCTTGCACGATGAACACGCCTTGCCCATCGTCGTAGCCGGTGAGGAAGAGGTAATGCCCGGCCCAACGGTCGTCGCCGGGCCAATAGCCTTCGTCGAGCAACATGCCGGTTTCAATCATCACCGGATAGCCAGCGGCCAGGAAGCCTTTGAGGGTCTCGAGGGTGCCGCCGACGCGAAACTCGGCCCACAGGTCCGGCACCTCTTCCTGCACATAGGCCACCAGCTCTTCCACATTCACATTGCGGTCCCGGGGGTTAGGCTTGACCACCTGGGCAATGGTTTGCTGGTCGCCCTGCCAGCCCCACCAGGCGAGGTAGAAGGCCAGCGTAGCCGGGCCGCAGTTGTTGATGTCCTGTTGTTCCCAGCGGGGCATGGGGGGCAGCGAGACCTGGGGCGGCAGGGGCGTGGGGGAAGGCGTGGGCGACGGCGAGGGCGTAGGCGTGGGGCTCAGAGCCGGGGTGGGGGAAGGGCTGGCGCGCGGCGTGGCCGTGGGCGGTGGGGCGGTGGCCGTGGGGGTTGGCGTTGGCGTGGCGTAAGCCAGGGTGGGCACCTGGGCCAGGGGGTTGCCCCGCACCGGGTGCAGGGTGAGCCGGGCTCGGGTGAGCCACACATCCACCCGCCATTGGAGGCGCTGGTAGATGGGTGGCCACGCGTACAGGGCGGTCCCCAGCCACCCCAGCGCGGCCAGCACGAAGAAACGGTCGCGCCAGCGCAAGCGGGGGTTGAGGTGCAACGGCGACGGCGCCCAACACAGGGCCCGGCCGATGAGCCCCGCGACCCGGGGCGAGCAACGGCGTTGCCAGGCGACCAACGCCCGCCGCGCCGGAGGCCAATACAGCAGGCCCCACAGCCCCAGGCCAAAGCCGACGGCCCAAAACCACCAGGGAAGCGTCATGGCGTACCTCACAAAAAGGATGATAACGCCAGGAGGGAAACCCGACCACGGAAAAAACGCCCATGCGCTCCCGGGGGATTTGGCCTATGGGGTGGGGGCAAAAGAACAAGCCCCCACCCTGGGGGCTTTGATGTTGTCTGTGGCGAGGGTGGGAGTCGAACCCACAACCTAGGGATTATGATTCCCCCGCTCTGCCATTGAGCTACCTCGCCGAGCGCCCTCAATTGTACCGTAGCTGCAACGGGTTGTCAAATCGGTTGGCGCGCGTGGCGATTTTCCGGTACAATAAAACCCTGGAGGAGGACGCCACGCGGAAGTACGGGCACCGCCATGGCGCCCGTCCCCATCAGAGCCCCCACGGTGGGCGGCCTCTCCACCTCATTGCAAGCGTTGTCCCATCCCCTTTCGGAAGGAGGAACCCCCATGAAGAAGACCCATTGGCGATGGCTCGCACTGGTGCTCATGTTGGCGTTGGTGCTGAGCGCGCTGGCGGCTTGCGGTGGCGGCCAGCAGGAAGCCACCCCCGCGGCCAAGGAAGAAATGACCGAGGCCGCGCCCAAGGCCGAGGCCACCGAAGCCCCGGCCGCGGAAGCCACCGAAGCGCCCAAAGAGGAAGCCACCGAAGCCCCCGGCGGCGAGGAGATGGCCGGCGAATTCACCTTCGGCTTGCTGCTGGTGGGCCCCTACAACGACCGGGGCTGGAGCCAGGCCCACTATGAAGCCGCCAAGCGGGTGGAAGAATCCCTGGGCGTCAAGATGATTTATGTCGACAAGGTCAACCCCGCGGACCGGCCCGGCACCACTTCGGCCCAGCTGGCCGCGGAGCTGGTCAACCAGGGCGCCAAGGTCGTCATCTTCAACTCCGATGACATGAAAGACGACGCCACCGCGTTCGCCAAGGACAACCCCGATGTGTTCGTCATCCACATCTCGGGCGACCAGGTGTGGAAGGACGGCAAGAACTACGAAGAGGTGCCCAACCTGGCCAACCTCATGGGCCGCATGGAGTACGGCAAGATGATTGCCGGTTGCGCCGCGGCCCTCACCACCGAGAGCGGCCAAATCGGCTACCTGGGCCCGCTGATTAACGACGAAACCCGCCGCCTGGCAGCCTCGGCTTACCTGGGCGCCAAGTATTGCTGGGAGAATTATCGCGGCCAGGACCCCGCGGACCTCAAGTTCAAGGTCACCTGGATTGGCTTCTGGTTCCACATCCCCGGCGTGACCCTGGACCCCACCCAGGTCGCGGACGAGTTCTTCCAGAACGGCTACGATGTGGTCATCTCGGGCATCGACACCACCGAAGCGCTGGTGGAAGCCAAGAAGTTCGCCGACCAGGGCCAGAAGGCCTGGGCCATTCCCTATGACTACGAGGGTGCGTGCGAAGAGGCCCCCGAGGTGTGCTTAGGCGTGCCCTACTTCAACTGGTACCCCGGCTACAAGCAACTCATCGAAGCCGCGCAAAACGGCACCTGGGAATCCCAGTTCCTGTGGCTGGGCCCCGATTGGAATGACATCAACAACCACGAGACCTCTTCCGTGGGCTTCATCAAGGGCCCCGGCCTGAGCGACGAAGCGTCGGGCCAGGTGGACCAATTCATCGGCGAACTGGCCAACGGCCTCAACCTGTGGACCGGGCCGCTTTACCTGCAAGACGGCACCGAGTACCTCAAGGACGGCGAAGTGGCCACGGACCAGCAAATCTGGTACCTGCCCCAGCTGCTGCAGGGCATGGAAGGCCAGAGCGTGTCGGAGTAATCCCGCGCCAAGAAGCCTGTTGAAGACCGCCGCGGTTCGGCCTTGTCCGGGCCGCGGCGGTTTCATCATGGTGGGCGGAGGCGGTCCAGCGTATGCAAATCGGTGGGATGTCGGTAAAGGCGAGCTTATACCGCGCTACGGAGGAGGCCATGACGGCAACTTCCCGCCCCATTCGGGTGCTCATCGCCAAGCCGGGTCTCGACGGCCACGACCGGGGCGCGAAAATCGTGGCCCGGGCCCTGCGCGACGCGGGCATGGAAGTCATTTACACCGGCCTGCGCCAAACCCCCGAAATGATTGCCGAAGCCGCGCTGCAAGAGGATGTGGATGTGGTGGGCCTGTCCATCCTCTCGGGCGCGCACATGACCTTAGTGCCCCAGGTGTTGGAAGCCCTGCGGGCCCGGGGCCTGGGCGATGTACCCGTCATCGTCGGCGGCATCATCCCGCCGCAGGATGTGCCCAAACTGCTGGCCTTAGGCGTGTACAAAGTCTACGGCCCCGGCGCACCCACCCGCCAAATCGTGGCCGACATCGAGGCCGTGGTGCGCGGCTCGGCCCAACCGGAGGGTTCCCCCGCATGAACGACTGGGCCGCCCAAGTGCTGCAAGGCGACCGACGGGCCCTGGCCCGGGTGCTCACCTGGGTGGAAAACGCCGCGGCCGAGGGCCGCGCCGCGTGGCAGGCCCTCTTCCCCCATGCCGGGCGGGCGCACATCGTGGGCGTCACCGGGCCGCCGGGCGCGGGCAAATCCACCCTGGTGGCCGCGCTGGTGCAGCATTGGCGGCAGCACCACCCCCAGCAGCGGGTGGCCGTGCTGGCCGTGGACCCCAGCAGCCCCTACACCGGCGGCGCGCTGCTGGGCGACCGGGTGCGCCTCACCCCCCGGCTGGCCCAGGACCCGGCCGTCTTCTTCCGCAGCATGGCCTCCCGGGGCGCGGTGGGCGGCCTGGCTCAGGCCACCGAACAGGCCGTGCAGGTGCTCGACGCGGCCGGCTACAACCCCATCTTCGTCGAAACCGTGGGCGCCGGCCAGGCCGAGGTCGACATCATGCGCTTAGCCCACACCGTGCTGGTGGTGCAGGCCCCCGGCTTAGGCGACGACATTCAGGCCATCAAGGCCGGGATGCTCGAAATCGCCCACATTCTGGTGGTCAACAAAGCCGACCGGCCCGATGCCCAACGCACCCGCCGCATTTTGGAGGAAATGCTCCGCTTGGGCCCGCGGCGCGCCGCGGCCTGGCAGCCCCCTGTGCTGCTCACCGTGGCCACCACGGGCCAGGGCGTGCCCCAGGTGGCTCAGGCCATTGTCGCCCACCGGCAGCATTTGCAGCGCAGCGGTGCATGGCAACAGCACGAAGCCCGGCGCTTGCAGGCCGCGTTGGAGCGCGCGCTGCGCGACGCGCTGTGGCGTCGCTGGCGGGCCCGGGTGGAACCCGGCCGCTACGATGCGGTGCTGCAGGCCCTGGCCCGCCGTGAGCTGACCCCCGACCAGGCGGCCGCGCAGCTGCTGGACGACGCGCCCACGTTGCCCACACCCCCGCCGCGCGGCGACGCCGGTTCCCCCTGAGGAGGCCACCCATGTTTTACACCCCCCGCTTGCGCTTGCGGGCCATCACCCGCGCGGATTTGCCCTTGTTCGTCGCCTGGATGAACGACCCCGAGGTGCACCAATACATCACCACCATCTGGCCCTTGAGCATCGAAGACGAAGAGGAGTGGTTCACCCGCCAGCGGCAGCTGCCTTTGGAGCAACGCCCCCTGACTTTTGAAGTGCGGGAGGGCGACGGCTGGCGACCCATTGGCAACATGGCCCTCATTCACATCGCCTGGCGGCACCGCTGGGCCGAGCTGGCCGTGGCCATTGGCGAAAAGGCCTATTGGGGCCAGGGCTATGGCACCGAGGCCCTCCAGGCGTTGGTGGGCATCGCCTTCGAAATCCTCAACTTACAGCGGGTGCAGCTGGAAGTGTATGACTTCAACCGCCGGGCCCAGCGGGCCTACGAAAAAGTGGGCTTTCGGCTCGAGGGCCGGCGTCGGCGGGCCATTTACTACCGGGGCGCGTATCACGATTCCCTGATGATGGCCGTGCTGCGGGAGGAATGGACCCCGCCGCCCTGGTGGCGCGAGTGGCCATACCCCGGCGCGGCCGTGCAGGGCAGCCCGGCCCCTTGATTTTCCCTCGGCCAATTTCACACTTTTTTCACGCCAACCTCCTACAACCGGGGTGTACATTCCCCTCAGGAGGTTGGCCATGTTCCGACGAGCGCGCTTTTGGCGTCTTTTCGCGTGGGGGGCGGTGGTGCTGGCCCTGCTGGCTGGGGGGCTGGCCTGCCGCTTAAGCCTGGGCACCGGCTCGCAGGCCACCGCGCCGCCGGTCGCGACCCCGACCGGTGCGCCCACCACAACCCCCGCCGGGGGAACCAACGCGCCGGTGCGCCGCCCTTTGGGTCTGCCCTTCGGCGTGTGGCAGCCGGCCCGGTTGAAAGCCGCACCCCCCGGCGAGCATCAAACCCGTCCCGGCGAGCCGCCCCCGGCCCAGGCCACCTTGTGGGACCGGCCTACGGGCCAGGACCTGCAACCCGGCCAGCCCGTGGTGCCCCAGGGCGGCGATACCTACACCCGCAACATCTACGAACGCCCCTTCGTCGAAAACACCCAGGATACTTACTTCCCCGACCTGGACATCACCGAGGCCCGCTTGAGCCTGGACGCGCAATGGGTGTATGTCACCATCGTGCTTTACGGGCTGCACCCCGATGTGGGCTTTCCTCAGGGCAGCTATGGCGTGGAGCTGGACCTGGACCGGGATGGCCGGGGGGACCTGCTGGTGTGGGTGGAGCGGGGCGTGCAGAGCACCGAGTGGGCCGACACCCGGGTGGCCGTGTATGTCGATGCCGACGAAGACATGGGCGCGGCCCGAGCCTGCCTGCCCGATGCGCCCTTCAATGGCACCGGCTACGAGCGTCTGCTGTATTACGAAGCCCGGGGCGAGGACCCGGACCTGGCCTGGGCCCGCTGGGTGCCCGGCGAGCGCCCCGTGGTGCAACTGGCCTTCAAGCGCACCCTGCTGGAAGGTCGCGACCAGTTCACCTGGTGGGTGTGGGCCGATGGCAAGCTGAACTGGCCCGCGGCCATGAACTTCCACGATAGCATCCCCTTCCCCAACGCAGGGTCGCCTTACCCCGACCATCCCTTGTTCCCCGCGCGCGCCATCGCCCGGGTGGACAACACCTGTCGCGGCGCGTTTGGCTTCGAGCCCACCGACGAAGACCTGGCCTGCCATGTGTGCCCGCCC
>JALSPJ010000130.1 GCA_026985995.1 Anaerolineales bacterium | reverse complement strand
TCCAGGTTCCACACCTGCACGGTGCCGTCGCGCCATACGGCCAACAGCTGACGACCTTGGGCCGCGGGGGTCAGCAGCACATTGCGGCGGTTGGCCACGAATCCCCCTGCGCCCTCCGGCAGATAGGGCAGGGTTTGTAGCACCTTGCTTTGGGCGGGGTCGAGGCGGTAAAGATTGTTTTGGGCCAGCGAAACCCAAAAGGTGCCGTCGCCGGCCGGGGCCACAATGTGGGGCTGACTCGCGTCCAGTGGGCCGTGGGCCAGGGGGGTGCCCCAGTCGGGCTCGGGGAGGTTCTCCCAGGTGCGCAGCAGGGTGACGCCATCGGCGGCCACCAGGTGTATTCGCAGGGCATCGTCGACCACCACCCACCCCCAGCCCTCGCGCAGGGGAACGCTGGCGATGGCGACACCGTTGGGTACCACGCCTTCCTGGGGCGCGAAAGGCAAAGGGAAGCCCGGCTGCCAGGTGGGCTTGTCATCGTTCAGCGCCAGGGTGAACAGCTGCTCTTCGGTGAGCAGGGCCAAAGTTTCGCCATCGGGGGACAACGCCGCGGCGTGCATAAAGACAGGGCCCACGGGTTCGGCCTCGCCGGGAAAGTGGGTGGGCAAGGGCCGCATCTGGCGGGCTTCCCAGTCCCACAGCGCGAAGAAGTCGTTGCGCAGCACGACCAAATAGCGGCCCTGGGGGTCGAAAAGCAGGGCTGCATTGGCGTTGATGCCCTCGACTGCGGACGAGAGCAGGGTGGCCGTGGGCGGTTGGGCGCGCAAATCCCACAAGCGCAGGCGGCCGTCCATGTCCAGCGTGGCCAGCTGGTGAGGCTTTTGGGGGTGAAAGGCCAGGGCGATGACGAATGCGTTGTGCTCCAGATACATGTCGCAGGGCAGATTGTCGGCGTCGCCCTGGGGCGGGGTGCACACATACACGCCGGTGAGGCGGGCCAGGGCCAGGCGTTCCTGTTGTGGCTCGAACGCGGCCGCGGTGGTATAACCCCGGCCAATGCGCAGCACCGTGGCAAAAGTGGCGGCCTGGGGGCCTACGGCCAGGGGGTCGTCGGGGATGCCGCCCAGGTCGGGGTTTTGCAGCCAGGCCGCAGGGCGCAGGGGCTGGGAAAGGGGCGGCGCGGGCCGCGGGGTGGCCGTGGGGGCGGCGGTGGGGGTGGCGTGGGGCGGCTGCGCGGTGGGCCCTGGGGAAGGGCTGGCCTGGGCGCGCGGTGGAGCTGCCGTGGGCGTTTGGGGTGCAATCGTGGGGGCCGGCGTGGGGGCGCTGGCGGTGCACGCGGCCAGTGCGAGCAGCAACCCGCCGAAGAGCACCGGCCACAGAGGGGTGGGAAGTCGGGTGGTCGTCATGGGCCCTGTCCTCCCGGGAATAACTGACGGGTCGGTCATCTTGGGTTTTTATTGTACCCTGTATTGACCGCCGGGTCAAGGTCGCGCGCACCCATGGCAGGGCTTTTCCAAGTACGCATAAAATCACACAGAGGCACGGGGAACACGGAGAACGGGCGAAGTTATTCTCTCTGGGTTCTCTGTGTCTCCGGGTGAAATTTAAATTCAGTGTGGTTGACGCCGTTGGTGTTAGAAAAAGAACAAGCCCTATCTCGGTGGGTTTGGGGCACACGCCTGGCAGCGCCCTGCGGGTTGCTGCTCGGAGCGCCGGGCGGGCTTGCGCATGCGCCGTCGCGCCTTCACTCGATGCGGGAAGGCATGATAGAATGCAGCGGCTGCGCTTTCGGCAAGCGGCGCCGCGGCCGGTTTCTGCTCGTCTGTCAGGGCGCGCTCTGCTGCCGGGCCGCGTCCTGGGCCGCTCATCGGGAGGTTCCCCGATGCCCGAACGCCTGTTGTTTTTGTGCACCGCGAACTCGGCCCGCAGCCAGATAGCCGAAGGCCTGGTGCGGGGGTTGTGGCCCGGCTGGCGGGCGTTTTCCGCGGGCACCGCGCCCGGGTCGCGGGTGCATCCTTTGGCCGTGCAGGTGCTGACCGAGTGGGGGCTTGACCCCGCAGGTTTGTATCCCAAGCCGGTGGCGCGCTTTGAGGGGCAAACCTTCGACTGGGTGATTACCGTGTGCGACGCTGCGGCCCGGGCCTGCCCCCTTTGGCTGGGCCCCGGGCGGCGGCTGCACTGGGGCCTGCCCGACCCGGCCGCGGTGCGGGGTTCCCCTCGGCTGCAGCTGGCCGCGTTTCGGGTGGTGCGCAACGCCCTCTATTTGCGCCTGAGCGCGCTGTTGGGGCCGGAGGAGGGGGTGCGCGTTTGACGCGCCGGGCCCTTTCTGATACAATCAGCGCCGCTTATGTCACAGGTCATCTCTGCGGGCCCCGGCGGGTTGCTCTTAGCCGGGGTTGCTGCCGCGAACAAAGGGGCTGAGCCATGAAAGTGCTGTTGATTAAAGATGTCTACAAGTTGGGCCGCGCCGGTGAGGTCAAAGAAGTGGCCAACGGCTACGGCCGTAACTATCTCATCCCTCAGGGGCTGGCCGTGCCAGCCACGCCGCAGGCCCTGCGCATGGCCGAGCGCATCCGTCAGCGCGCGGAAAAGGAGCGCCAGGAGGCGGCCCAGCGCCTGCAATCCCTGGCCGAGCGCCTGCAAGGCGTGGTGCTCTACTTCCCCGTGCGGGCCAGTGAAACGGGCAAGCTCTACGGCTCGGTGACCACCCGCATGATTGCCGACGCGCTGCAAGAAAAACTGCAGCTGGACGAGCCCATCTCCCACCGCCAAATCGACAGCGAGCCCATTCGCCAGCTGGGCGTGTATGCGGTTCGGGTGCGCCTCACCATGGACTTGCTGCCCGAGGTGCGGGTGGTGGTCTATCGCCAGGGCGAGCAGCCCCCCGCGCTGGAAGGCGAAGCCGCGACGGCCGAGGCCGCAGCCGTGGCCGAAGAAGCCGCGTTGGGCGTCGCGGACCTGGTCGAGACCACGCCCGACGCCGAGCCTGAGGCCGCGCCCGAGGCGTAGGCCCAGCAAGTTGGCGTCGCAACCGGGCCCGAGGCTGCGGGGCGCCGCGCACGCGCGGCCTCGCGCTCGGGCCTTGTCGTTCTTTCCCTTGAGGCCGCGCCATGAGCTCCGCCGCCCCGCCCACCCCCGTGGGAACCCGCCTGCGCCAGGCCCGTGAGGCGCGGGGCCTTTCCCTGTTGCAGGCCGCGCACGCGCTGCACATCAAACCCCACTACCTGGAAGCCTTAGAGCGGGACGATTGGGACGCGCTGCCTTCGCCGGCCCACGCCCGGGGCTTTTTGCGCACTTACGCCGCCTTTTTGGGCCTGAACCCCGACGCCCTGTTGGCCACCTCGCCCGTCGCGGCCCCCGGCCCCGCGTCGGTTCCCCCCACCCAACCCGCGGCCCAGCGCCGACCCAACGACGACCTGCCCCCCGAGGCCCAGGCCATCTTTCGGGAGCTGGGCCAAACCTTGCGTCGGCAACGGGAGAGCCTGGGCCTTTCGTTGGACGATGCCGAAGCCCTGACCCGGGTCAAGGCCCACTACCTGCTGGCGCTGGAAGAGGGCCGGGTGGACGCGCTGCCTTCGCCGGTGCAGGGGCGGGGCATGTTGCTGCATTACGCCCGGGCCCTGCATTTGGACCCCGAACCCCTGCTGCTGGCCTTTGCCGAGGGGCTGCAGGCCCGCTTGCAGGCCCGGGAGCGGCCCCAGGCCGCGCGTTGGTGGTGGCGCTTGCAGGTGCAGCATTGGGGGAACCTGCTTTTGGCCGGGCTGGCTGTGGCCGCGGTGGTGCTGTTTTTGCTGTGGAGCACGCTGCAAGTGCTGCAAGTGTATGCCACCCAGGCCCAAACCCCCACGGTGGCGGCTTTAGGGGTGATGTTGCGCACGCCCACCTCGGCGGTTGAGGCCACGGCCCTGGTCACCATCTCGGCGCCCTCACCGCCGCCGGGCACCGCGGAGGCCGCGACCGTGGCCCCACCCGAGGCCGAGGCCGCGGTTGTGGCTTCCCCGGCGGTTACCCCGGCTGCCGAAACCCCGCCGCCGGAACCGGTTACCGCACCGGTGCATGTGGTGGTGCAGGTGCGCCATCGGGCCTGGCTGCGGGTGCTGAGCGATGGGCAAGAAGTCTTCCGCGCCCGGGTGGCCCCCGGCGAGCGGTTCACTTTTCGGGCCGAAGAACGCCTGGAAGTGCAAACCGGCGACGCGGCCGCGCTGGAATTGGTGTACAATCAACAAGACCTGGGCGTGCTGGGGCGCTTGGGCGAGCCTTTGGTGCTGCTTTTCACCCCCGAACAAATGCTCACCCCCACACCCCTGGCTTCGCCCACGCCCACCATCACCCCAACGCCCACGGCCACGCCCACGGGGCCCACGCCTACACCCCAGGGCAGTCCCACCCCGTCGCCCACGCCCACACCCGTGCTTCGACCCCGACCTTAACCACCGCCAACCTCTAACCTCTAACTTCTAACTTCTAACTTCTAACTTCTAACCACCAACCCCAGGAGGCCTCCCATGAGCAACCCGCTTCTCGAACGCCTGCAAAGCTTAGATGCCAAAGCCCAAGCTTTACGGAGGCGTCTTTGACTTGGCCGGCAAGGAACAGCGCCTGGCCGAACTGGAACGCCAATTGCAAGCCCCCGACTTTTGGGACGACCCGCAACGGGCCCGGGAAGTGATGCGCGAGCGGGCTCGCCTGCAAGAGGAAGTGCAGGCCTGGAACCAGTGGCTGCAGCGTTGGCGCGACGCGTATGAGCTCGCGGAACTCGACGACCCGGACCTGCGCGCCGAGCTGGAAGCCGAAGTCGAGGCCCTGGCCCGGGAGCTGCGCCGTCGCGAGCTGCAGGCCATGCTTTCGGGGCCCTACGACCGCCACAACGCGCTGCTGAGCATTCACGCCGGCGCGGGCGGCACAGAGGCCCACGATTGGGTGGAAATGCTGCTGCGCATGTACCTGCGCTGGGCCGAGCGCCGGGGCTATGAGACCGAAATCCTCGACCAGCTCCCGGGTGAAGAGGCGGGCATCAAAAGCGTGACCGTGGCCGTCAACGGCCCCTGGGCCTACGGCTACCTCAAGGCCGAAAAAGGCGTGCATCGACTGGTGCGCCTTTCCCCCTTCGACGCCGCGCATCGTCGGCACACTTCCTTCGCGCTGGTGGAAGTGCTGCCCCAGGTGGAAGACGACACCGAGGTGGAAATCAACCCCAAGGACCTGAAAATCGAAACCTTCCGCGCGTCCAGCGCCGGGGGGCAAAATGTGCAGAAAAACGCCACCGCGGTGCGCATTACCCACCTGCCCACGGGCATTGTGGTGTCGTGCCAAAACGAGCGTTCGTTGACCCAAAACAAGAATACCGCGCTGCGGGTGCTCAAGGCCCGTTTGCTGGAGCGCAAGCGCCAGGAGCAGGCCCAGCAGATGGCGCAGCTCAAGGGCGAATATCAAAAAGCCGAGTGGGGCAGCCAGATTCGCTCGTATGTGCTGCACCCCTACCAAATGGTCAAGGACCATCGCACTGGTTACGAAGTGGGCAACGCCCAGGCCGTGCTCGACGGCGATTTAGACGGCTTCATCGAGGCCTATTTGCAACACACCATCGCCCACGACGCGGCCGCTGCCCCAACAGGAGGCCGCTGATGCGCGTGTTGGCCTTTTTCGCCCATCCCGACGACGAAACCCTCATGGCCGGGGGAACCCTGGCCTTGCTGGCCCGCGGCGGCCACGAAGTTTTCGTGCTCAGCGCCACCCGGGGCGAAGGCGGTGAGCGGGGCGACCCGCCCCTGTGCGCCCAGGCCGAACTGGGCGCGGTGCGCAGCCGCGAACTGGCCTGCGCGGTGCAGGCCTTAGGCGCGCGCGGGCCCTTCTTCCTGGGCTACCGGGACCCCCTGGTGGGCCCCCAGGGCGAGCTGTTCCCCTTTGCCGCGGATGACGGCCCGGTGGCCCGCCGCCTGGCCGCCTGGCTGCGCACCGTGCGGCCGCACCTGCTGCTCACCCACGGCTCGGCCGGCGAATACGGTCATCCCGCGCATGTGCAGGTCTATCGGGCCGCGCGGCAGGCCCTGGCGGCTCTGGCCCCGGCCCTGCGGCCCGCGTGGTACACCGCGCTGGCCCGGATGCCGGACCTACCCCTGGAGGGCCTGTTCAACCCCGAGCCCGCGCATTGGCTGGTGCCGTTGGGGGAACCGGGCCTGACGGCCAAGGTGCAGGCTGCGGAATGCCACCGCACCCAACACGGCCTGTTTCGACGGGCCGGTGCGGCGCGTTTGGGCCGCCCCGTGAGCGTGGCCGAGTTCATCGCCGCGGTGCCCGCAGAAACCTGGCGGCGGGCCGATGGCGCCTCCGAGACCGACGACGGCCCTTTGGGCCAGGCCCTGCCCCAGGCCCGCTGGTTGGGCTCGAATGAATGATAGCAGGGAGCGGTGAGCGCGATAGGGGCGACCCGGCTTGGTCGCCCGGCGCGGTAAGGGCGCCGCGTGCTGCGCCCGGGAATGCAACCGCGGATGCACGCGGATAATCGCGGATAAAGAAGAAACCACGGATGCGCACGGATGGACACGGAAAAAAGACGGCAGGGAGCCCGGTAGGGGCGACCCGGCAGGTCGCCCGGCGCGGTGGGATGAAGCCGCGGATGCACGCGGAGGAACGCGGAGGAAATGAAAAAACCGCGGATGAACACGGATCAACACGGATGGGCGCGGAAGAACAACAGTGGTCAGCAGTCCGCAGGGAGCCACGCGTGGCCCCCGCCAACCCCCAACCCCCAACTTCCAACTTCCAACCTCTAACCACCACCCACCACCAACTTCTCCCCCTTTTGGAGACCGCGCCATGCCCGTGAACGCGCACTACACTTTTCCTCCGGGCTTTTTGTGGGGTACGGCTACGGCCGCGCATCAGGTGGAGGGCGACCCGCCGGCCAACCAATGGCGCGCCTGGGAGCAGGCCGGTCGGGTGCACCGGGGCCAAACCGTGGGCCCGGGCTGCGGCTGGTGGCGGGGCCTGTGGCGCGACGACTTCCAGCGCGCGGCCCAGGCTGGGCACAACGCGCTGCGCTTTTCCGTCTCCTGGGCCCGCATTCAGCCCGCGCCCGACCGCTGGGACCCCGACGCGCTGGCTCAGTACCGCGAGTGGGCCCGTACGGCCCGGGCCTTGGGCCTGGAGCCCTTCGTCACCCTGCACCATTTCACCGACCCTTTGTGGTTCACCGAACAGGGCGGCTGGGAGAACCCCGCCGCGGTGCAGGCCTTTGCCGCCTTTGCCCGGCGGGTGGGCCAGGCGTTGGGCGATGTGGTGCGCTTTTGGGCCACCTTCAACGAGCCCAATGTGTACGCCTACCGGGGCTTCGTGGAAGGCGTGTTTCCGCCGGGGCGGGTGGGCGATGTGCGGGCTGCGTTTCGGGTGCTGGCCCACATGGCCCAGGCTCACGCGGCCGCCTATGAAGCCCTGCACCGCCTGCAGCCCGACCTGCGCGTGGGCATCGTGCTGCACTATCGCGGCATGCGCCCGGCCCGGGCCTGGTTCCCCCTGGAACGCCTGGTGACGGCCTGGCACCACCGCCTGTTCAACGATTTCTTCTGGCACGCGCTGGTGCGGGGTCGCCTCATGGGGCCCACGGGCTTTACCCGCCCCGCGGCCGGCCTGCGGGGCACCTTAGACTATGTGGGCCTCAACTACTACACCGAAGACCGGGTGCGCTTCGTCTGGTACCCGGGGGAATTGTTCGGCCGGCACGCGCTGCCCGCGGGGGTTCCCCAGAGTGCCCATGGAGAGATTGCCGTGGTGCCCCAGGGCTTTTATCGGGCCCTGGCCTGGGCTCGGGGGTTTGGCGTGCCCATTTATGTCACCGAAAACGGCATCGACGACGCGGCCGACGCGGTGCGACCCTTGTACCTGGCCACCCATGTGCACCAGATGTGGCGCGCGCTTATCAACAACTGGCCCATTCGGGGGTACTTCCACTGGAGCCTGATGGATAATTTTGAGTGGGAATGGGGGTGGGACCGGCATTTTGGGTTGTGGGCCTGCGACCCGCAAACCCAGGTCCGCAAACCGCGGTCCAGCGCGCACTTGTATGCTGCCATTGCCGCGGCCAACGGCCTGACCACCGACGCGGTACGGCGTTACGCGGCAGCCGCGCTGCCGCTGGTTTTCCCCGAAGCGGGGCTGGCGGCCTTGCGCGCCGACGAGGCTTCAGGTCGGTGAGCCCGTCGCGGGGGTGCGCGCCCGGGATGCGCCGCGGGCCTTGCGCTGTTCCCACGCTAAGTAGCGGAACAGGAACACGATAGCCGCGTAAATGAGCATCATGCTGCCGAAAATCCACATAATCATGCCGGCCAGCCGCTGGTCGTCCAGCACCGAGATGCCGAAGTAGCGCGGCACCGAGAGGTAGTAATCGTAATAGGCGTGGCGGCCAAAGGCGATGGCCAGCCCGGTGACCATGTTCACGGGCACGATGCTCAGCAGGTACACCCAGCGGGAGCCGAAGCTAAAGCGACCGTGCAACCGGGGCCCGGCGTTGGTGACATGCCACCAGTAGAGCATGGACGCGGCGGTGAAGGTGATGTGTTGCACATCGTGGAACCGGGCGTAGCGCAGCGCGGTGTTGTAGAGGCCGGTGTCGTGCCAGCCGATGTAGATGGCGGTGAACAGGGCCCAGGCGATGGGCCGGGTGGTGAGGCGGGTGAGCCAGGCGCGTACAACCGCGTGGGGGCCGAAGAGGGTCAGGGCCAGTTTTTTGCGCCAGGCCTGGGGCAGGGCCCAGAGCATGACGGGCATGGGGTTGGCCAGCCACAGCAAGGGCGGGCCGAACATGATGAGCAGCATGTGCTGTACCATGTGGACCGAGAGCAGCCATTGCGATAAGGGCGCCAGGGGCGAAACCAGGGCCAGCAGCAAGAGGAACAGGCCGCCCCAATAAGAAAGCAGCCGGGCCCAGGAAGCTTGCCGCCGCGCCCCGCGGGCCCGCAGCCGCAGCCAGCCCCGCAGGTAGAGCGCGGCCAACGCGCCCAGCACCAGCAGCACATCCGCGCGCCATTCCCACAAGCGTAAAGCTTGGCTCCAACTCATGGCTCACCTTCTCACAGCAGGGTGCGGCCCCTCAGGACACAGTGCACCCGGTGCGGCGTTGCCCCCGCGTGGGCGGGGGTAGCGGTTATTATACCCGCGAACCGTGCGTAACATCCTGCTTTCCGGTTTGCGTTTTCCGTGACAATTGGTATAATACGCCCACCCCCGTTGACCGTGCATCGCCCCAAGGGTAGGAGACGAAGCCCATGAAGCGACATTTCTTGCGTGCGCTATCGTTGGTCGCGGTGTTGGCCGCGGTGTTGGGCTGGCTGGCCTACACCCGCTTCGACTTTTTCGTGCCGCGTTTGGCCAGCGAAGAAGGGGTGGTGGTCGACCGCCTGCTGCGGGTGCATTTCTTCCTTATTGCCGTCATTTTCGCCTTGGTGGTGGGTTTTGCCCTGTATAGCATGTGGGCTTTTCGCCGTCGCGGCGACGACGATGCGCCCGGCTTGGCCATCCACGGCCACAGCGGGTTGGAGTTTTTGTGGACCGTCATTCCCCTGGGCATTGTGTTGGGCCTGAGCGCCATCGGCGTGAAGGACTTTTTGTTCCTGCGCCGCAGCGACGCGGACCTGGTGGTGCAGGTGCAGGCCCAGCAGTTTTCGTGGTCTTTCGCCTATCCCGAATACGGCATTCGCAGCGCGGAGCTGGTGCTGCCAGTGGGCCGACGGGTGAAGTTCGAGATGACCTCCCTGGATGTGATTCACAGCTTTTGGGTGGTGGAATTCCGCATCAAGGAAGACACGGTGCCGGGCATGACCACTTACGCCTATGTCACGCCCAAGGAGCCGGGGCAGTACCGGGTGCGCTGCGCCGAATTGTGCGGCTCGGGCCACGCCAACATGTATGCCGATGTGCGGGTGCTGCCGGCCGAGGAATTCGACGCCTGGGTAGCCGAGCAGCAAGCCGCCCAGCAGCAGGTCGCTTCGCCCGCGGAGCAGGGCGCGCAGCTCTTCCAGCAATATTGCGCGGCCTGCCATGCCTTAGATGGCTCGGTCAAGGTGGGGCCGCCGCTGAACGGCATTGCCGGGCGCACGGTAACTTTGCAGGACGGCACCACCCTGACCGCCGACGAAGCCTATATTCGGGAGTCTATTCTGGACCCGCAAGCCAAACTCGTCGAGGGTTTCCCGCCGGTGATGCCGGCCACTTTTGGCCAGGCGTTGAGCCCCGAAGAGATTGACGCGCTGGTGCAATTTTTGCTGCAGGTGGAACCGTGACCGTCGGGCCGGGTGCCCGGCCTGCGGACCCATCTCGAGGAGGTCACCGTATGCGACATGTGCTGACGACCGGTTTGGTGCGCGGCCTGGTGGGGCAGGCCCTGGGCTTTTGGCTGGGCGTGCAAACCGCCCGGGCCTGGGGCGCGACCTCGTGGCTGGACGACGGCCCTTTGGCCTGGGCCTCGGTGCTCAGCGTGCTGGGCTTCATGCTGGCCTCCGGCATGGTGAGCGACTGGTTGGGCTGGCTGGCGGGGCGCTTCGAGCCCCCGCGGCATGGCGCGCCCCCCGGCAAACCGCGCTGGTGGCGCTTCTTCAGCGTGGATTACGACCACAAGGTCATCGGCTTGCAGTATGGCGTTACCGCACTGGTGCTGGTGGGGCTGGCCGGCAGCGTGGCGCTGGTTTTCCGCGCCGAGCTCTCCCGCCCCGGGGTGGAGTTTCTCTCCCCCGCAGTGTTCAACACCCTCATCGGCTGGCACGGCATCGTCATGATTGCCGGCATCCTCACCGGCGTGGCAGCCATGGCCAACTATCTGGTGCCCCTCATGCTGGGCGCGCGCGATATGGCTTTCCCCCGGCTCAACGCGTTTGCCTACTGGATTAATGTGCCCGGCGTCATGCTGGTGGTGTTGGCCCTCTTCCTGCGCTGGGAGACGGGCTGGACCGGTTACCCGCCCCTGGGCGTGCAAACCCTGCCGGGGGCCATTCCCTTCTATCTGGGCGTGTTCGTCATCGGCTTTTCGTCCATTCTGGGCGCGCTTAATATCC
>JALSPJ010000129.1 GCA_026985995.1 Anaerolineales bacterium | reverse complement strand
TTAAGATTAGGGGAGGCTAAAAAGGGGGAGGATGGTGGTTCGAAGTTGGAAGTTGGTGGTTGGTGGTTGGAAGTTGGTGGTTGGTTTAAGGGCTGCGCGCGGTGCGCACCGCGGCCTGCACGGTGCGCACCAGGGTCTGGGCTTCCAGGTTCGGCAGGCGATACTCGGGCGCACGCAAACGCCGGGCCAGCACCGAGGCCAGCCCCTGGTCGAATTGGGGGTGTTCCACATTGACCACCACCGCGGCCACCCGGGCCGCGGCCAACGCGTCGGCCATGCGGTAGGCATCGGCCAGGGGGTCGCCGCCGGCCTGCAAAGGCACATTGCCCGCGCCATCGGTCAGCAGCACCAGCAGGGGGCGCAAGTCGGGCCGCACCCGCTGCGCACGCACAAACACCTGATAGGCCAGCGCCAGCCCCGCGGCCAGGGGTGTTTTGCCGCCCACAGGCAGGTCCTGCAGCGCGCGGCGGGCCAGAATCACCGAACGGGTTGGGGGCAGCACCAGCCGGGCCTGCTCCCGACGAAAGGTAATCAGCCCCACCCAATCCCGGTGCTGGTAGGCCTGGGTGAGCAAGGCCAGCACCGCGCCCTTGGTGGCTTCCATGCGCCGGGCCACGGCCATGGACCACGAGCCATCGACGACGAACAAAATCAAATGCGCCTCCCGGCCCCGGCGCACTTTGCGCCGCAGGTCCTGGGGCTGCACCTGCCAGGGCCCCGGGCGGGTCAGCGCGGCCCGCAGGGTGGCATCCAGGGCCAGGTCGGCCAGGGGCGTGCCCGCCCGCCAGGGCCGCGCCTGCACATAACGCCCCCGGTGGCGGGTCAGGGCCGGGGTGCGCCGTCCGGCCCGCCGCGGATGCGCGCGCAGCCGGGCCACGGCCAGGGGGCCAGGCCGCACCCCCTGGGCCACGGCCGGTGGTTCGTCCGCGTCGGGCGCTTCGCGGGTTTGGGTTTCGGCCTGGGGTCGGGGCAGCGGGGCCTCGGGCCGCGGGGCTACGCCGTCGACCTCGCGGCCCGGTCGACTTTTTTTGCCGCCTGGTCCACCTGGGCCGGGCCTTGCCCCGCCTGGGTCATGCGCTGCCAGCGCCGGCTCTGCTGCTGCGCCTGAGCCAATGCGTCGCGCAGTTCCTGGAAGGAGAGGGTCACCGTTTCCAGCGGGTCGTGCTTGAGGCGATGGGGCAGGGCCAAAGCCGCGGCCCGCAGCAGGTCCTCGGGGGTCAAATGCAGCCGCCCCTCCAGCGCGGCATGAGCCCGCGCGGCCCGCAAAATCACCAGGTCGGCCCGATGGCCTTCCACCCCAAAGCGGGTGGTCAGCCCGGCGATGGTGAACAAGTCGGCTTCGGTGTGCTGCACCCGGGGCAGGCGGGCCCGGGCTGCCACCAGGCGTTGACGCAAGGCCCGCTCGCGGGGTTCCCACTCGGCGTAAAAGCCTTCCGGGTCCCGCTCGAAGGCCAGGTGGCGCTCCATAATTTGCGCCCGCAGCACGGGGTTGTCCACCCCCTTCACATCCACCACCAGCGCAAAGCGGTCCAGCAGCTGGGGCCGCAAGTCGCCCTCTTCGGGGTTCATGGAACCCACCAGAATGAACCGCGCCGGATGCTGAAACGACACCCCCTCGCGCTCCACATAATTGACGCCCATGGCGGCCACATCCAGCAGCAAATCCACCAGGTGGTCTTCCAGCAAATTGACCTCGTCGATATACAGCACGCCCCGGTTGGCCGCGGCCAGCAGGCCCGGTTGGAACCGGCGTTGGCCGGACTGAAGCGCGGCTTCGATGTCCAAGGTACCCACCACCCGCTCTTCGGTGGCCGCCAGGGGGAGGTTGACGAAGGGCGTCGGAATTTCCACGGCCTCCAAAGGTTCGCCCTGGGCCGCGCGCGCCCGGCACTCGGTGCACCAGTGGGCCGGGTCCTGGGGGTCGCAGTGGAACCGGCAGCCGCGCACCACCCGAATGGGCGGCAGCAACGCGGCCAGGGCCCGGGCCGCGGTGGATTTTCCCGCGCCGCGCTCGCCGCGGATGAGCACCCCGCCCAGGCCGGGGTCGACCGCGTTGAGCAGCAGGGCGCGCTTGAGGTCGTCCTGGCCGACGATAGCCGTGAAGGGGAACACAACGGGCATAGGCAAAGGGCTCCTTGGGCGGTCGGGATGCGGTAGGCAGGGCAATGTTACCACGAAGTGGGAAAAAGCGGCCCGCGCCGTTCTGTTCGCGGCCAGCCGGCGTTCATCGTGCACTACGGGCGCGCCCCTACCGGGCCGCGCGGGGCTTTTCGCCGCGGGCTTCCCAGGCTTCCAGCCAGGCCGCAAAGCGCCCTTCCACAATGGCCCGCCGCATGTCGTGGGCCAGGCGGGTGAGCGCGTGAATGTTGTGGATGGAAAGCAGCGTCGCGGCCAGCATCTCTTTGCTCACCACCAGGTGCCGCACATAGGCCCGGCTGAAGTGCCGGCAAGTGTAGCAGGTACAGCCCGGCTCCAAAGGCTGGGCGTCGTCGGCAAAGCGGGCGTTGCGCACATTGAGGCGCTCGCCCGTGGAGAGCATGGCCGTGCCGTGCCGGGCCAGGCGGGTGGGCAGCACGCAGTCGAAAATATCCACCCCGCGCCGCACGCCTTCCACCAGGTCTTCGGGCGTGCCCACGCCCATCAGATAGCGGGGCTTGTCCGCGGGCAAAATGTCGGTCACCAGGTCCACCATGGCATACATCTCGGCCTTGGTTTCCCCCACCGAAAGGCCGCCGATGGCGTGGCCCGGAAAGCCCAGCGAAGCGATGAAGCGGGCCGAGCGCTCCCGCAGGTCGGGGAACACCCCGCCCTGGACGATGCCGAAGAGGGCCTGGTCGGCGCGGGTGTGGGCCTTGAGGCTGCGCTCGGCCCAGCGGTGGGTGCGTTCCAGGGCCCGCTCGTTGTAGGCCCGGTCGTAGGGCTCGGGGCATTCGTCGAAAGCCATGATGATGTCCGCGCCCAGCAGTTCCTGCACCCGAATGGAAACCTCGGGGGTGAAGCGGTGCAGCGAGCCGTCCAAGTGGCTGCGGAAGGTCACGCCATCGTCGTCGATGTGGCGCAAATCGCTGAGGGAAAAGACCTGGAAGCCGCCCGAATCGGTGAGGATGGGGTGCGGCCAGGCCATGAAAGCGTGCAGCCCGCCCAGCCGGGCGATGCGCTCCGCGCCGGGGCGCAGGTAGAGGTGATAGGTGTTGGCCAGCACCAGGGTGGCCCCGGCCTCCCGCACCTGGCGGGGGGTGAGGGCCCGCACCGAGGCCCGGGTGCCCACGGGCGCGAACACCGGCGTAGGAATGGGGCCATGGGGCGTGTGGAACACCCCGGCCCGGGCTTTGCCCGCGGTAGCCAGCACTTCAAAGCGAAAAGGAACGGTCATGGGGGCGGCTCCTGCGATGGAGTTGATGCGGCCCAGGGGGCCGTGTACCAGGTCAAATACTGGTCCAGATGCGCGGCCCAGTAGGCCTGGTCGTGGCGGCCCACATTGAAATGCCACTGATGCGGAACGCCCAGGTCCGTCAGGGTTTGCTCGAACTCGGTGGCCGAGCGCAAAATCTCCTCCCGGTCCGCGTCGCCAATGTCGAGATAAATGCGGGGCCATTGGCCCTCGGGAATGGCCTGCAACCAGCCCCGCACCAGCAGGCCGTCGCTCCAAAACACCGGTGGGCTATGGCCGCCGATGGCCCCGAAGCGCTGCCAGTGGGTGAGGCCTAAGCGAATGGCCCAGGCCGCGCCGCGCGAAATGCCGCCAATGGCCCAATACCCTCGCTCGGGCCGCACCGGGTAATGGGCCTGCACCCAGGGCAGCAGGTCTTCCATCAGGGCCTCGTCGAAGCCGTTCTCCGGCGGGTTGAGGAAGGGCGGCGGGTCGTAGGGCATGAGGACCAGAAAGGGCTGCACCCGCCCCTGGCGAATGTGGGCATCGGCCCACTGAACCAGGCCCAGCTCCAGCCATTGCTGGGGGGTAAAGGTTTGGCCGTGGATGAGCACCAGCAGGGGGTAGCCCGGTTGGGCGTCGGGCCGATAGCACGGCGGCAGATACAGCAGACCGCGTATTTCCCCGCCGGGCAAATACGCGGTGGGAACCTGCAGGGAAGCTACCGTGCCAGCAGCGGGGCATTGGGGCGTGGGCTGGGCCGCGGGGAGATGCCCTGCGGGGCCTCGAAGGAGGGCCCCCCACCCCAAGGCCAGCAGGGCCCCCAGCCATCCCCATTTCAGCGGAACCGGCGTCGCCATTCGTCACGCAGTTGCAAATCTCGCAGGTCGCTGCCGGGGGCCAAGCCCAGGAAGTCGCGCAACACCCGATAGAAGGGGCGGGGGGATTCCAGCATGGGGAAATGCCCGGCGCGGTCGAAGACCAGAATGTGGTGCTGCGGCGACGAGGGCAAGGGCCAAAAGCCGCCATTGCGGGCCATGATGGCCTGGTAGATGGGGTCCTGCTTGCCATACAGGGCCAACCAGGGCTGAGAAGTCTCGTCGGCCAGGGACAGCACATCGATTTGGTCGGTGATATCGCGGGCTGCGGTGTAGGTGGCCTGGGCCAGACGGCGCACCTCGGGCAAAAGCAATTCGGCGTAGTAGCTGGCGCGTTTGTCGGGTGCCAGGCGGGCCAGCGCGTCGGCCGGCGCGTCGGGCAGAACCTGGGCCCAGCCGGGGTGCAAGGGCGCGCCGATAGTCACCAAGCTGTGCACCCGCTCAGGTTCGCGCGCGGCCAGGGCAATGGCCACCACCGCGCCCAGGCCGTGGCCCACCAGCACCACTTCCCGCAGTTCCAGCGATTGCAGGAAGTAATTGACCTGCTCCAAAAAGTCGTCCAGATGCCGCGGCGCGCTGCGGCCCAAAGTGCTGCCATAGCCGGCGAAGTCCAGGGCATAAGTGCGGTGGTAAATGGAAAGTTCCTCCATGGTGGGCAGCCAGTAGCGCCAGGAACCCACCCAGGTGTGGAGGAAAACCACCGGCGGAATGCCGCGGCCCAAGACCTCGTAATGCAAGAAAGTGCGGTTCGGCAGTAGCAACGCGCTCATACGCGCCTCAACTCGCGTGGTCGCGCAAAATGCGCTTCACCTGGGCCAGCAGGTCCTCGGCGTCGAAAGGTTTGAGCAGATAGGCCACCGCGCCAGCCCGCAAGCCGGCTTCCACTTCGCCGGCCTGCCCTTTGGCCGAGAGAAACACCACGGGGATATGCTGCGTGGCGGGGTCGGCCTTGAGGGTTTCGCAGGCCTCGTAGCCCGTCATGCGGGGCATGCGCACATCCATGAGGATGAGGTCCGGCCGTTCGGCGCGCGCCTTTTCCACCGCGTCCTGTCCATCGCGGGCCTGCACAATCTCGTAGCCGTCCAGCTCCAAAATCAAGGCCACCAGCTCGCGAATATCGGGTTCGTCTTCGGCGATGAGAATTTTGGGCATGTTGCCTCACTCCGAAGTGCCGGTTTTGGCCACGGGCAGAGTAAAGTGGAAAGTGCTGCCCTCACCGGGCACGCCGGTGCTTTCCACCCAAATGCGGCCGCCATGCATTTCCACCAGCTGCTTGACGATGGAAAGCCCCAGGCCGGTGCCGGCGGTTTTCATCACCAGGGGATGCTCCCCGCGGTAGAAGCGCTCGAAGACCTTGTCCAAATCTTCAGGCTTGATGCCAATGCCCGTATCGCGCACACTGATGCGCACGAAGTCGCCCTCGCGGCGGGCCGAAACGGTGACCTGCCCGCCGTCGGGGGTATAGCGGCAGGCGTTTTCCACCAGGTTGCCCACAATTTGGCGCACCCGCTGCGGGTCGGCGTAAACCCGGGGCAGGTCGGGCAAGGGGGCCAGGGTGATGGTCAGGTCCCGGCCCTGGTCGGCCATTTGGCGGCGAAAGTCTTCCACCACTTCTTCGAGCAGGTCGGGCACGGTGATGGGCTGGGGCTCGATGCGCACCCGGCCCGATTCCAGCCGGGAGAGGGTGAGCAGGTCGTTGACCAGGGTGATGAGCCGCCGCACATGGCGCTGAATGACCTCCACGGCCTTGGCCTGCTTGGGGTTGAGCTCGCCCATGATGTGCGGCTTGCTCAGCAGGTCCACATAGCCCTTGATGGCCGTGAGGGGGGTGCGCAGCTCGTGGCTCACCGTGGCCACGAATTCGGACTTCATGCGATCCACTTCGATGTGGTGGGTGATGTCGCGAATGGCCGACACAGTGCCCAAGAAGCGGCGCTGCATGAACACGGGCGCCAGGTTGATGGCCAGCACCCGCCCGTCTTCCAGTTCCACCTGCGAGGCCGCGCTCTCGCCGGGCGTATAGGCCTCGGGGTTTTGGGACCACTGGCGAATGTGCTCCAACCAGGCCTGGCCCTGCGCGCCAAAGAGGCCCCGGAAGCGCTCCAGGGGCTGGCCCAGCAGGTCTTCCTCCCGCAGGCCCAGCAGCCGCTCCGCGGACGGGTTGACCAGGGTCACCAGGCCCTGGGGGTCGGTGACCAGAATGCCGTCGGCCACGGCTTCCAGGATGGCCCGCATACGCCGGGCTTCGATTTGCCGCTCTCGGGAAAGGGCCGTGGTTTCGGCGATTTGCTGGTGCAGCAGCTGCACCACATTGGCGTTCTGGATGACCGTGGCCATTTGCATGGCCGTGGCCTGAACGAGTTCGATGTCGGCTTCGGGCCAGGGGCGATGGCGCTGGCTGAGCAGGAGCAAAATGCCATGGGCTTCCGCGCCCAGCAGCAGGGGGGCGGCCACGCCCCAGGGGTATTGGCCGAACAACTCGGCCCAGCCCGGGGGCCAGGGGGTATCGGGGGTAATGCGCAGCACCCGATGCTGGCGGGCCACCTGCTGCAGCCAGGGGTCGTCCGCGGGTAGGTCGATGGGCTGACCGCCGTAAGGGGGGCGTTTGGGGCCTCGGCCGGCGCGCCACACGATGGTGTTGGGGTCGTCAGGGGGAATGTGCAACACCACGCCCTGCTGCGCGTTGAGGCCTTCCAGCAGGGTTTCCAGGGTGCGGTTGAGGACCTGGTCCAGGTCCAGGCTGCCGGCCAGTTCGGCGAAAATGTGGGCCATGAGCTGCGCGCGGCGGTGCTCGGCCCGCAGGGCCGCGGTGCGTTCTTCCACCTGCTGCTCAAGGCGGGTGGTGAGCTGGCGGGTGATGTGATACAGGCGGGCATTGCGCAGCCCGGCCGCGGTTTGTTGGGCCAGGGTGCGGGCCAGCTCCATGCGCTCCGCGGTGAAGGGCTCCTGGGCCCAGACGATGAACGCGCCGTGCAGGTGTTCTTCGTCGGCCACGGGCACGATGAGCGCGTGGCCCAGGTGACGATGGGCGAAGAAATCGCGCGCCGGCTGCAGCAGGGGCTCCCGGGCGAAATCCGACACCCGCAGCAGCCGCTCGCTTTCGGCCAGGTGGTCGAAGAGGGCTGCCAGGGGCACGGGCGTGTCTTGCGCGTATTCGTCGTCCACCGGCGGGAATTCGACCTCCAGGCGCACCCGGCCCTGGCCATCGCGGTTGAGCGCGGTGACGCGCTGGGCCTTCAGCGCGTGCTGCATGTGGCGGGTGGCCCGGGCCCAAATGCGCCGCGGGTCCAGGGTGGAAGTGAGGTCGCGGATGACTTCGTGCAGCAACTCCAGGCGCTGGGCCAGTTCCTGGGCCTGGTTGCGTTCCTGGCGCAGCTGGTGCAGGGTGCGGTGTTGGCGCCAATATTGGGTCAACAGGCGCACGAAGCCGTTGAGCAGGCCGATGTGGTGGGGCGTGAACGCGTGGGGCTCCCGGGCCTCCAGCACCAACAAGCCCAGCACCGCGTTGCCGCTGCGGATGGGCAGGCCCAGCCAGCTGCGCCGGGCCGCGGCTTCCCCGGCCGGAAAGCGGGGGTCATCATGCACATCGGGGATATACAGCGGCTCTTGCTGGGCCGTGATTTCCTGGAAAATGCGGCTATCGCGAATGTCGACCCGCAGGCCTTCGGGCGATTCGTCGGGCGCATAGCCCTGCGCCGCCACCGCGACCAGCTGCGCGCCTTCTTTGCGCCACAGGGTGGCCGTGTCATGCGGTACCAGCTCGGGCAAATAGGCCAGCGCCTCGCGCAGCAGCGTGTCTTCATCCCGCGCGGTATCCAGCGCGTTCAAGATGAAGACCCAGGCGCGGCCAATGGCCTGATAATCGGGGGCGGTCAAGGGTGCGGTAACGGTCATGGAAACGCTCGCTCACCCGCCGCGGCGGTGGCTGCGCGCGGCTACTTCGGTGATTTCCCGAATATCGGCAAAGTCATGCTCCCGGGCCCGCACGATGCCAATGTCCAAAGTCATCAGGGGAACCGGCGTGGGCGTACCCTCGGGCCCGGTGACGATGATGTAGCCCCGTTCCCGGTCCTGGTAATTGTAGAGGGCTTTGACTTCTTCGTCGAAGCGGGCTTTGAGATGCTCGGCGATGATGGGCGCTCGCATTTCGTCGGTGACGATGATGAACTCGCTTTCGCCCGGATGGCCGACGAAATCTTCCTCGCCGCCCAGCTGGTCCAGCACCTGAGTCAAGAGCAGGCCCATGAAGCGCAGCACATCGTCCGCGGCAATGAAGCCATACACTTCCCGAAAGGCGCTGAAGTGCTGAATCCAGATGTCCAGCAGCGCCCAGTCCTGGCGCTGGATGAGGGTGCGCAAATAGTCTTCTACGGACCGGCCCGAGGGCAAATGCGTGCGCGGGTCCGTCAGGCGCTCTTGTTCCACCCGCTTGAGGATGTTCTTGACCCGCAAGCGCAGTTCGTCGGGGTCGAAGGGCTTGGTGATGAAGTCGTCCGCGCCCATCTCCAGGCCCTGGATGCGGGCGTAGCGCTCGTCGCGTTGGGTGAGGAAGATGACGGGGATGTGCGCGGTCCGGGGCTGGGTGCGAATCTGGCGGAAGACTTCGTAGCCGTCGATGTCGGGCAGGAGGATGTCGAGCAAAATCAGGTTGGGCAGGAACTGCCGCGCTTTTTCAACGGCTTCACGGCCCCGGGAAGCGACCTCGATTTCGTAGTCCTGGTGCTCGAAGAAGAGCTTGAGCATTTGGGCCGTGTCTTTGTCGTCTTCCACAATCAGCAAACGGTGCCGGTCCATAACGCCTCCTTATGCGGCGTGGGCTTGCCGAGCCGCGGCGCGCACCCGTTCCCATTGGGTGGAGCGCACCCGGCGACCCAAACTCATCAACGGCGCCACCTCAAACCCGTGGTAGGCGCCCAGGCGAGCGATTTCGTGCACTTTGTCCGCGGGTATGTTACGACCAATAGTATAACACTCAAAACGGCGTTCCAGGGTGAGAATCATGGTTTCGGCCATGCAGGCGTAGGCCAATTTGCGGGGCAGGCCGAAGTTGAAGTGAAAATCCACCGGGCCGGGCACCTGAACGATGCCGCCGTCGAGCACCAGCACATCATCCCGCTGCCGGCTGACCCGCAGCGACACATCCCGGGGCAAGGCCACATCGAGCACCACCGCGCCGGGGCGCAGATGCTGGGGATGAATGATGGCCCGGCCCGCGGTGGTGGCCGAGAGAATGAACGCGGCCTCGGCCAGCCGCTGCAGGTCCGTGGTGGCTTTGACGGTGGCCCGACGGGGGCGGGCGTTGAGCGCGGCTTCCACCTGGGCCAGCAAGCGCGGCCGCCGGCCGATGAGCAGCACCCGCTCCACCTCGTCGGCCAGAATGTCGGCCGCGGCCCGGCCAATGGCTCCGGTCGCGCCCACCACGGCCACGGTCGCGCCTTCCCAGGGCGTCACGGCCAGGGTGCGCGCGGCCCGACGCAGCTGCTCCAAAGCCACGGCCACGGTGTACGAATCACCGGTGGTCACGGGAATGCGCAGCGCCCGGGCCACGGTTTCGCCCGCGTCGCCGATGGCCGCGGTCCACGCGCCCAAGCCCACGATTTGCGCGCCCAGGCGCTCGGCCAGGCGCCCGGTTTGGATGATTTTGCGGTAAACAAAGTCCAGCGTCGAAGTGCGCATACGCTGCGGTGTGAGGGGGCAGGCCAGCAACCAGCCGCGTATGCGCTCCCCCGTGGCGCGGGATTCCACGCCCTCGATGTCCGAAAGCTTCAGCGGGGGCCACAGGCCTGAGAGATAATGAATCCACCCCTCGGGCAACACTTTGGCCAGCCAGGGATAACGCCGCCGCACATCTTCACGCGGGTCGATGGGGTGAATGATGAACGCGAAGCGAGGGATATCCTTCGTCATGGCCTTCACCTTCGCACCAGGCCCCCTTATCTTACCACGCCCTCACCCCGCCGCGTCATGGGCCGCCCGAGGTGCGTCGTCCAGCTCGTCGGGAAAGGGCATTTGCGCGGCCAGGGCATATACGCCGTGTTTGGGGAAATCCTCCGGTTGGGCCGGGCGCAGGCGGCCATCCCGCGGGCGCACCCAATAGTAGCCCCCGTCGCGATGCAGCAGGGGAATTTCCGCATGGCGGCGGCCAAACACCCGCCGCATCACGGTGCTGTGATGCCGAAAAGTCTCCCGCTCCTGGGGGTACAGGGCGAACAGGCGCTCATACGCGGCCACGAACTGCTGCCGAAACGCCAGGCGCACCCGCCCCAAATGGCTGATGACCCAACAGCGGTCTTCGTATTGCCAGTAGTAAGTGAGGCCCAAAAACGCGCCCTCCCGGGACAGATAAGGGAAAAAGGGGAACGAGCGGCACACGATGCTGCGCCAGCCCCGATGCGCGCCGCACATGGCCTCGGGCCCGGCGCACACCGCGGGCACCTGATAGTCCGGCGTTTCCTCCCACAGGCGACGGGTTTCGGCCGCGTCTTCCCCCTGCCACAAACGCCACAAGCCTGTGGGCCGCAGCAAACGCCACTCGGCCCGGTACAGCGTGGGCACCGCGTGCCGCGGGTCGCAGCAAAAGGGCACGCCATACTCGTTGTACGGCGCGCACTTCGCGCCGCAGTCCACATCGGTCATGGCCGCGTCAAAGGCCGCATACAGGCGGCGAAAATCCTCGGGCGTGGGCATGTCAGGCCTCCCGCACCGCGCGCAGCCGGTAAAGCCAAAAATCCCGGCCGCCCAGGCGATACTTGTAGGCCTCGTTGCCCCGCAGCCAGTCG
>JALSPJ010000128.1 GCA_026985995.1 Anaerolineales bacterium | reverse complement strand
AGCTCGGCCTTGGTTTGGGCCAGGGTCTGCTGCGCGGCCTGATAGTCGGCGCGCGTGCGCTGCAATTCCCCGCGCAGGGGCTCGGCCCACAACAACACGGCCAGCACCATGCCCGCGGCCACCAACAGCGCGGCCCACAGCAGGCGCAGCAAGGCCCGCTTGAGCGCGGCCCGGGCGCGGGCCCGGAAACCCGGTAGCTCGGCCGCGGGCTCCTGAGGCGGGGTTTGCGGCTGGGGCGCCTCGGGGGCCTCGGGCGCGGGCCCGGGCGTCGGTTCCTCGTGCGGCTCAGGCGTGGTCGGTTGGGCCATGGGTTCCTCGGGCATCATACACCTCCCGCGGGAAGACTACGGAGCCGCGGTGGCCGTGGGGGTTGGCGTGGGGGTCGGCGTGGGCGTGGCTTCGGGGGTTGGGGCCGCGGCCGTGGGGGTGGCGGCGGGGGCTTCCCCCGGCGGCGGGAAAGCCTGCTGCAGCAAAGCCCACACCACATCCAGGTCCCGGCCGGCAATGTCGGGTGCGGTGAGGGCCTTGTCGTAGGCCAGGCGCAGGCGGGTTTGGGCTTCGTCCAGGGCCTGGGTTTGCACGGGGTCAAGCGCAAAGGCGGCCAGCGCGTTCAACGCCGCGGCCGCGCGGCCCATTTCCTCCTGGGCCAGGCGCCAGTCCTCCTGGGACAGGGCCAGGCGGGCCTGGGTCAGGTGCAGCAAAGCGCGGTTCAAGGTCCAGGCCTGCTGCGCCGCGGTGCTCGCGGCCTCCAGCGCGGCCACCTGAGTCTGCACCGCCTGCAGTTGTCCGGGCAGGGCTTCCACATCGGCCAGGCGCGCGTCCAGGTCGGCCATCTGCGTGGCCGCGGCGCGCTGCGCGTCCTCCACCGCGGCCACCTGGGTCGCCAACGCCGACAGGTCGTCGGCCAAGGCGCGCTGTTGCTGGGCCAGCGCGTCCATTTGGTCGGCCAAATCATCCACCCGGGTCTCCAGCCCGCCCACCTGCTGGGTCAGGGCTTCGTGGTCCCGTTCCAGCTGCCCCACCCGGGCCCGTACATCCTGCAAAGGCTGCACAATGGTGCGGTCCACATACGGAATGCCCCAGCCGATGAGCGCGGCCAGACCCAACAGCAGGGCCAGCAGGAACAGGGTCCACAACACCAAACGCACCAGGCGGACGAAAAAGCCGGCGATGCGTTGGCCCCACGAAGGGCGGGGCGCAGGGGCGGCAAGTTGCGGCGCGGTCATCCCTCACCTCCTGGCGTGGGGGTGGCCGTGGGTTCCGGCGTGGGCGTAGGCGTCGGGCTGGTAGTGGGTTCGGGGGTCGTGGGCTCAGACGCGGGCTCCACGGGCGTGGGGCCAAAGACCGTATCCATCAGTTCCCGCAGGCCCTTGAAGAACTGAATGAAGCGGTCGGTTTGGGCCTTGAGGGTGTCGATTTGGGCCTGGGCCTCTTCCACCTGGGCCTGAGTTTCTTCCAGCGCGGCCTGCACCTCGCCCACCTGATTTTCCAGGGCTTCGATGCGGCGGGCGTTGCTCTCCAGCGCGGCCACCCGGTCTTGCAGGCGCTTGATTTGCGTCTCCAGGTCCGTGGCGCGCTTGTCCAGGGCGGTCAGTTCCACCTGGAGCGCGCGCATGTCGTTGCGCGGGGCATAGCGCAGCCCGCCGTTGATGCCGGCCAGCAGGGCCAGGGTGACGATGATGGCCAGCAAGAAGGACGCCACCGAAGCGAACACCACATAGCCCAGGCTCACCTGGCCGCCCGAGGCGGGGGGTTGGGCCGCGGTGGGGGTTTGGGGGAAGGGCTCCGCGGGGACCGGCTCGGGTTCGGGCTCGGGTTCGGCCTGGGCCGGGCCGGGCTGGGGTTCGGCCGCGGGGGGGTCGGCTTCGGCGGGCTCGGGTTCGCCTTCATCCCCGGCGGGCGCCTCGGGCAGCACCTCGGGGGGTGCGGGCTGCGCCTCAGGGGGCGCGGCGGCCGCATCGTCTTCCGCGTCGGCCTCGGGCGTTGGGGTGGGGCCGGCGGCTTCCTCCCCGGTGGGCGCTTCGGCTGCCGGTTCGGAGGCTGGCGCCTGGGGCTGGGCCGTGGGCTCCGCGTCCGAGGCCGGGGCGGGCTCGGCTTCGTCGGGCGCCGCGCCTAAGGTCAGGTACGGCCGCAGCCGCTCCAGGGCCCGGGGCCCAATGCCGGGCACGGCCAGCACCTCGTCCCAACTGGCAAAAGGCCGGGCCGCGAGTATGCGGTCGGCCAGGGCCGGACCAATGCCGGGCACGGCGATGAGCTCCTCGCGCGTTGCGCGATTCAGGTCCACTTTCGATGGGGTCATGCTTGCCACCTCCTGTGCAGGCTGATGGGCGTGGCCGCGCGGCTGCGCGACGAACCTCAACAGGAGATGCGCGCCATGATCCAACCCGGCCACGCGCGCGGGTGAGAATCCTGGTGAAGGGCTTCACGCTCGCAGCGCGGTCGTATCTTTCCCATTATAGCACAGGGGACGGGGGTGAAAATGTAAATTTTTTGAAAAAATTAGTCTCGGGCAGCTCAACGCCGCCAAAAACGACGGAACAAGCGCCGTCGGCGGGCCACTTGCTCCGCGTCCATTTCCTCGCGCATCGTCCGCCGTCGCTGCCGCAACATCCAACCCAACAGCAAGGCCCACGCCCCCCAAAATAGCAGCGCTACCGGCCGCAACACGAAGGCTTTGACCGCGAAATACGACGCGTCCAACTGGAACACGGCCCAATCCACCGGCCCTCCCTGCTCAGGGGACTCGCTCAGC
>JALSPJ010000127.1 GCA_026985995.1 Anaerolineales bacterium | reverse complement strand
AGTTGGTAGTTAGTAGTTGGTAGGTGGTAGTTGGCGGGTGGTGGGGGCGGCGCGTTGACCATAGGGCCGGCCCGCGCCGCGCAGGTTCCCGCTCATGGCTCACGACGCATTGCCCACCACGCCGCGCTTCAAGTTGGAACCCGGCGGCGGCGCGCCGTTGCGCACGGCTTCGGGCAAGGGGTGACCGCGGCCCACGCCCCGGTACACGAAGCCCAACTCGGCCATGCGCTGGGGCTCGTAAATGTTCCGCCCATCGAACAGCACCGGCTGCCGCATCAGGTCCCGAATGCGTTCCAGGTCCAGCTGCTTGAATTCGTTCCACTCGGTGACCACGATGAGCGCGTCTGCGCCCTGGGCCAGGGTGTAGGGGTCGGGCATCATGGTCACCTCGGGCAGAATGCGCCGCGCGTTGTCCATGGCAATGGGGTCATAGGCCCGCACTTGCGCGCCCCGGGCCAGCAGCCCCCGGGCAATGTCGATGGACGGCGCTTCGCGCATGTCGTCGGTGTTGGGTTTGAAAGCCAGGCCCAGCAGGCCCACGATTTTGCCGCGCAGGTCCCCGCCCAGCAGTTCGGCCACCCGCTCCACGGCCATGCGCCGACGGTCGGCGTTGATGTCCAACACCGCGTGCAGCAGTTGGGGGTAGCGGCCCATATCCTCGGCCATGCGGGCCAGGGCCTGCACATCCTTGGGGAAGCACGAGCCGCCAAAGCCCAGCCCGGCTTCCAGGAACAAGGGCCCGATGCGCGGGTCGTAGCCCATGCCCCGGGCCACTTCTTTCACATCCGCGCCCAGGGTTTCACAAATGTTGGCCATCTCGTTGATGAACGAGATTTTGGTGGCCAAAAACGCGTTGGACGCGTATTTTATCATCTCCGCGGTGCGCAGGTCGGTGATGAGAATGGGCGCGCGCAAAGGCAAGTGCAGCTGGGCCACCTTCTCCGCGGCTTCCCGGTCCAGGGAACCCAGCACCACCCGATGGGGGTGCATGAAGTCGTGCAACGCGGAGCCCTCGCGCAGGAATTCGGGGCACGACACCACTGCGAAGGGAATGGGCTCCCGCTGGTGCTGCCGCACGATTTCGGCCACCCAATCGCCGGTGCCCACGGGCACGGTGGATTTGTTGACGATGATGAGGGGGGCGGTCATGTGCTCGGCGATGGCCTGCGCGGCCGCGGCCACATAGCGCAGGTCTGCCTCGCCGTTGACGGCCTGGGGGGTGCCCACGGCCACGAAGACGAATTCTGCGCCCGGAATGGCCTCGGCGTAGGAAGTGGTGAAAGACAGGCGCCCGGCCTTGACATTGCGGGCCACCACTTCGGCCAGGCCCGGTTCGTAAATGGGCATCTCGCCGCGCTGCAGTTTGGCGATTTTTTCCTCGTCAATATCCAAAGCAACCACCCGGTTGCCCAAATCCGCGAAACCGGCCGCGGTCACCAACCCCACATAGCCGGTGCCAACCACGGTGATGCGCTTCATGTACGCCCTCTCTGGTGTAAGATGGCCGTCCTGCGGCGGCGCTATTATGCCACACTTTCATCGGGCATACGGAACAAATCTTGCAAACGATAAGCCAGTTTGAGGTCGCCCTCGATGCGCAGCTGGCCGCGCATATAAGCGGCCAGGGGGTCCCGCTCGCCCCGCAGCAGGGCCCAATACACCGCGTCGCTCACCTGCACGGTCAAATCCGGGGGAAGGGGGCTGCGGCCCTGCTCGACGGTCAAACGGCCATCGTCGACCCGCACGACCCAGTCGCCGCCCTGGGGGCCGGTGATGTGGAACTGGACCACGGCCCGCACCCCTTGGGCCTGCTCGGGCCGAAAATAGCGGGGCAACAGGTCGAACACTTCTTGAATGGTGGTGACTTTGGGCATGGGGAAATCACTCCTCTTGGGCCAGGGGCCGGGTGCCGGTCAGCCGGTCGATTTCATCGCCGAACACGGTGCCGATGGCCCGGGCTGCCTGCACGGTGTCGTCCTCGGGATGCACCCGTTTGGGCCGCTGGGCCAGCATTTCCTCTAAGGGCAAAGGCTCCACCCGGGTGCCGCGCAAGGCGACCATGTAGCCCAGCTTGCCCTGCTGCACTAAGCGCACGGCCTCGGTGGCGAACATGGTGGCCAGCAGGCGGTCGCGCGCGGTGGGGGTGCCCCCGCGTTGCAGGTGACCCAGGATGAGGGCCCGGGTTTCGGTGCCCGTGGCCTGGGCGATGTAGTCGGCCACTTGCAGCGAAATGCCGCCCAGGCGGGCTTCCACCAGGGAATCGCCGGGCTGGCGGTAGACCTTTTGGCCGCCCACGGGGTGCGCGCCCTCGGCCACCGCGACGATGCTGAACATGCGGCCCCGGCGAATGCGGCCCAACACTTTGGCCGCCAGCACCTCGTAGTGGAAGGGAATCTCGGGCAGCAGGATGATGTCCGCGCCGCCGGCAATGCCAGCGTGCAGAGCGATAAAGCCCGCGTCCCGGCCCATGAGTTCCACCACCATCACCCGGTGATGCGATTCCGCGGTGGTGTGCAGGCGGTCTAAGGCCTCGGCGGCCACGCTCACCGCGGTGTCGAAACCGATGGTGAAGTCGGTGCCGGGCACATCGTTGTCGATGGTCTTGGGAATGCCGATGATGGGCGCGCCTTTACGGAAGAGGTCCCACGCCGCGCCCAAGGTGCCGTCGCCGCCGGTGACCAGCACCGCGTCGAGATTGAGCTCGTGGATGCGCTGGACGATGCGGTCCGAGACATCGACCACCACCTTGCGGCCATCGACGACCATTTCCTGGGCGAAGGGGTTACCCCGGTTGGCCGCGCCCAAAATGGTGCCGCCCAGGGGAAGGATGCCGCGCACCATGTCTAAGGTAAGGGGGAAGACGCCGTCGGGCTCCAGGAAGCCGTTGAAGCCGTTGCGCACGCCCAGGACTTCCCAGCCCAGGGTGAAGATAGCGTGGCGGGTGGCGGCGCGGATGGCCGCGTTGAGGCCGGGCGCGTCACCGCCGCCGGTGAGGATGGCAATGCGGCGTTTGACCTGGCGAGGCATGGGGCACCTCCTCCAATGGGGGGGACAGACCGCAACATGAAAAAGCGACCGCGCGTCGGCGGTCGCCCATGCCCCCACGGGGATTCGAACCCCGGCCGCGGGCTTGAAAGGCCCGTGTCCTAACCCCTAGACGATGGGGGCACTGCGCCCTGCATTCTACCAAAAGGCCGCGCGCGCGTCAAGCGCGAAAAAAGGCGGCGCAGGGCTTTTTCTAACACCAACGGCATCAACGACGCCGAAGTTGAATTTCACACGGAGACACAGAGAACACAAAGAGATAATTTCTCTCGCTTCCCCGTGTTCCCCGTGCCTCTGTGTGATTTTATTCATAATCGGGTTCCCCAAAAACAGCCAAGTGTTGCGCTTGGGAGGCGTAATACATCAACGCGGCCTCCAAGCGTGACGAAACGCCCAGTTTGCGATACAAGCGCGACAAATAAGTTTTGACCGTGCCCAAGGCCAGGCCCAGAGTGCTGGCGATTTCCTGATTGCTTTTGCCCTGAACCAACAAAAGCCACACCTGACGCTCGCGCGGCGACAAACGGGTGTCGGCCATGGCTCGCTTCCCCCAGGGAAGGTATCTCTCTTTCCAGGCTGTCTTCAGCATACCCCAAGGGGCATTAAGGCAGCGTTAAGTGGGCCGTGCCAACGGCAAATGCACCACAAAGCGGCTGCCCTGGCCAACGCGGCTTTCCATCTGGACACGCCCCCCATGCATTTCAACCAGACGCCGCACCAACGCCAGGCCCAGCCCCGAACCCTCACGGGTTTGGGCTTTACGCCCGCGGTAAAAGCGTTCAAAAATGTAACGCTGCTCCTCCGGGGAAATGCCCCAACCCGTGTCCTGAACTTCCAAAACCGCCCCTCCGTTGCGGGTAAAGACTTTGACGCGCACCTGCCCGCCCGGGTCGTTGTAAAGCAACGCGTTTTGCACCAAATTGCGCACAATGACCTGCAACAACGCCGCCTCGCCCCGCACGAGGGTGGTGGTTCCCTCCAGGTGCAGGTGCACACCCTGGGCCTGGGCCAGGGGTTGCAATTGCGTCACAACTTGCTGCGTCAAAGCCCACAAGTCGACGCGCGTCCACAGCTCGGGCCGCGGTTCCCGCAACAGCAGCAGCAGACTATCGACGGTGCGACCCAGCTGGGCCACGGCCTGACGCGCATCTTCCAAGACTTGTTCTCGCTCTTGGGGCGAAAGGTCCAAGGCCGCGCGCAACACATCCAATTGCATCTGCAGCGCCGACAGGGGGGAACGCAGCTCGTGGGCCGCGTCGGCGACGAATTGGCGATGAGCCTGCAGCACCCCCTGCACTTTGTCGATGAACGCGTTGTAGGCCGCCACCAGGGTGCGTATCTCTTCTTCATCCCCCATAGGGGGCAGGCGGGCAGGCAATGGATCCAGCGGCAAATGGGCCACGGTGTGTTGCAGGCGATGCAGCGAGGTCAAAAAACGGCCGGTGAGGAAATACACCACCAGGCTGGCCAAAACCGTAAAAAGGGCCATGCCCGCCGCGCCATATAGCCAGAAGCGGCGCTGGCGTTGCCAGCCTTGCAGGGCCACAAAGGCTTCGTTGCCCTCGCGCGCGGCAAAAGGCGCACGGGGATTTGCCTCGCCGCTGGATGTGGCGGGTTCCAGGGCCAGCCGCTGCCCTCCGGCTGCGGGCAACACCCAATAGGGCAACGACGCCACATAGAGGAACAGCGCCAGCCCCATCCCGGCCATCGCGAGGCTGATGCCCCAGGTGAGACGCCAGCGCAAGCTGGTGCGAATGCGCCGTTTCATTGCCCTTCTATTGTATCCGCCGCCGGGGGCCCAAAGCGATAGCCTCGGCCTTTGATGGTCTCGATATAACGGGGGGTTTGCGCCTGGTCGCCGAGCTTGCGCCGCAAGGCGTGAATGTGCACGCGCACCACATTGGAAAAAGCGTCCAATTCCTCGCCCCACACATGAGCCATGAGCTCTTCGGTGGAAACCACCCGGCCCTGATGGCGCACGAGATACTCCAGCACATCGAATTCGCGCGGGGTCAGGTTCAAAAGCCGGTCACCCCGCCAGGCCTGCCGGGTGGCTGGGTCCAGGCGCACATCGCGCCATTGCAGAACAGGGCCATGGCTTGGGGCCGGGCGTCGCAACAGGGCCCGCAAGCGAGCCGCCAGTACCTCCAGGTTCACAGGCTTGACCACATAATCATCCGCGCCGGCGTCCAAACCGGCCACGATATCTTCCGGCCGGTCCAGGGCCGTCAAAATGAGGATGGGCACGGCCCGGTTCTGTGCCCGCATCCAGCGGCACAGGGCCAGACCGTGCCCATCGGGCAGGCGCAGGTCCAGGATTACGGCATCATAGGTGTGCACCCCAAAGCGATAACGCCCTTCGCTCGCCGTAGGGGCCACATCGACCGCGAACCCTTTACCGCGTAAGCCCAGGCGCAAAGCCCGAGCCAATGGCGCATGGTCTTCGACCAGCAAAAGGCGCACGCCCGCCTCCTACGGGCCTTCGACCGGGCTGCCATGGACCTCAATAACAGCCCGCGATGTGCCAGTTCGGCAAGGTATTCCACATGGAAACGACATGATAATCCCACGCGGTTTCGCCCCAGGCCGTATGCCGGTAAGTGCAGGTGGCATAAGGGCAATAACCGTGGACGATGTAAAGGTTGCCAGAAGTGGCGCGGAACCAGGCCCAAAAGTCGCGATACCCCGGCATTTGCCAGCGCCCAAACACCCGGGAGCAGCAAGCGTTGATGGGCGCGGTGTGGGACAGCCAGGTCAGGGGGCCCGGCACCGGGCCCGCATCCGGCCGCAGGCTTGAGGGCTCGCCGGGTTCAGGGGGCCAGCCTGGCGGCGGGGGGAAGAGCTCCTGAATCCATTGCTCCATGTGCTTCCGCAGCTGCTCGTGGGACCAGCCGGCTTTGTGGGCTGCGTCGACGCGGCGCTCGAATTCGAGAATGTTTTGAATGGATGCTTCGTCAACGCCCGATTCGCGCAGGAGCGCGGCCAATTCCTCGGGGGAATGCAGCACGATGTTCTCTTCCGGCCCAATCTCGATGTAATGAATTTCGCCCTGGTCCCCAGCCTGCGCCTGGGACCAACCCCAAAAGGCCAACCCCGCCACGGCCAGGGCCAGGACCAGCAACCAGCGCATCTTCCTCATCTTCCACCTCCACCAACGGCGCCTGAGATGGCCCATGCGGGCACCCTTATTCTTCCACCCCAGGCGCGGTTCTGCAAGTCATCCGTTGGTTTACACAGCCCCGCCGCGTCGCCTCGGCCACGGCCGCGCGTCTACGCCCAATCCTCCCGGCCCAGGCCCTGCTCGCCTTCCAGGCGCAGGCGCACATACGACGCGTACCGCGAAGGATGAATGCGCCCCTCTTCCACCGCCTTTAGCACCGCGCAGCCGGGTTCGTCGATGTGGCTGCAGTTGTTGAACTGGCAGTAGGGCACCAGGGCCCGCATCTCGGGGAAGTAGCCGTCCAACTCTTCGGGTTCGATATCCCACAGGGCCAGGGCTTTGAGGCCGGGGGTGTCGGCCACATAGCCACCGCCCTCTAAAGGCACCATGTGTCGCACCGTAGTGGTATGCCGCCCCTCGCCCGTGGCCCGGCTCACCGCGCGCACGGCCAAGCCCAACCCCGGTTGGATGGCGTTGAGCAGGCTGCTTTTGCCCACGCCCGAGGGCCCCACCAGCACCGAAATCTTCCCCCGCAGCGCGTCTTTGAACGCGTCCAGCCCCTGGCCCGTGATGGCCGAGGTGTACAGCACCGGATAGCCGAGGTCTTCGTACAGGCCGAAAATCTCCCGGGCCGCGTCCAGGCCCGTCAGGTCCACCTTGTTGACCACAATCAGCGCCGGGATTTCCTGCTTTTCGGTGATGACCAGGAAGCGATCCAACATGCCCAATTTGGGTTCGGGCTGGGCCGCGGCGAAGACGATGACGGCCTGGTCGGGGTTGGCGATGATGACCTGCTCATATTCCCCGCGGGGAGTGGGGGCCTTGCGGGAAAGGGCGCGCACCCGGGGCTCGATGGCTTCGATGACGCCGGTGCCGTCGGGCAGGCGGCGAAAGCGAACCCAATCGCCCACGGCAACCAGGTCGCCGGTGCGGGGCCGACGCTTGAGCTTGCCGCGCAGCCGACATACCACCGGTGCCTGGGCCGGGTCTTGGGGCTGCACGGTGAAGAAGCCGCCCTGCTTGCGCAGGACCAAACCGCGCTCCAGCGTTGTTGCGTCGCGTTGGGGCGTCAACCGCACCTCCTGGGTCGGTGGGGGAAGGGGCCGGGGGCCGGGGCGCGCCCCCGGCCGTGCGGCTCATTCCTCCAGGTGCTCGGCCACCAGTTCGGCGATGTCCTTGACGGCCATGTCGCTCTTGAACTCTTTGGCCGCGTCGTTGAGCATAATCATGCAGAAGGGACAGGCCACGGCCAGGGTGTCGGCGCCGGTGGCCTGGGCTTCCTGGAAGCGGGTCAGATTGATGCGGCTGGTGCCCTCTTCTTCCTTCCAGATTTGCGCGCCGCCCGCGCCGCAGCAGAAGGATTTGGGCCCCGAGCGGGCCATTTCCACCAAATCGCCGCCCACCTGGGTGACCACGAAGCGCGGCGCACCGAATTCGCCGTTGAAGCGGCCCAGGTAGCACGGGTCGTGGTAGGTCACCTGCCCCAAGGCCTCGGGCTTGACCTTGAGGCGGCCTTGCCGAATGAGCTCGTCGATGAATTGGGTGTGGTGGATGACCTCGTAATGGCCGCCGAACGCGGGGTATTCGTTCTTCAGGGTGTGCAAGCAGTGGGGGCAGGTGGTGATGATTTTCTTGGCACCCACTTCGTTGAGGGTTTCCACATTGGCGTTGGCCAGCTCATAGAACAGATACTCGTTGCCCGAGCGGCGGGCCGAATCGCCGGTGCACATTTCCCGCTGGCCCAACACCGCGTAATTGACCCCCGCGGCTTCGAGGATTTTGACCAGCGCGCGGGCCGTCTTTTGCGCCCGGGCGTCGGTGGAAGGCGCACAGCCCACCCACCACAGCACATCAAAGTCGGGGTTGTCGTCTACCGTGGGCACATTCAAGCCCTCGGCCCACTTCATGCGCTCCGAGGCCGGTACGCCCCACGGGTTGGCCGCGCTTTCCATACCCCGATAGGCATTTTGCCACTGCCGCGGGTAGTTGTCTTCCATGAGTACCTGGGCCCGCCGAATGTCCATGATGTCCAGCATGGGCTCGTTGCCCAAGGGGCAAATTTCCACACACGCGCCGCACGCGGTGCAGGCCCACAGCGCGCCTTCGTCGAGCACCGTGCCCAGCAGGGGCAGTTCCAGCGGGTCCTGGTCCCCGTTGACCTGGTTGAGGGTGTAGCGTTTGTTGATTTCGATGGCCGCGGGCGAGAGCACCTTCCCCGTGTTATAAGCCGGGCACACCTGCTGGCAGCGCATGCACATAATGCAGGCGTAGGGGTCCATCAGTTCGGTCCACTTCAGGTCTTTGAAAGTGCTGGCGCCGAACTGCTCGATGCTCTCGTCCTCGAAGTCCAGGGGCTCCAATTCCACCAGGGTTTGCTTCTCGGGTTTGAGCAAAAAATTGAAGAAGGCGAAGATGAGGTGGATGTGTTTGGAGCGGGGGAAGTAGGGGATGAACAGCAAAATGAGGCCCAGGGCCAGCCAGAAGGCCACATGCTCGGCCACGGTGAGCGCCATGGGCGACCAGCCGGTCCACAGGTTGGCCACCGCGCTGGCCAAAGGCTGCCAGGGGTCGGCCACGCCTTCTTTGGCAATCTGAAAGCTTTCGCCCAGGAAGCGCGCGCCTACATGGCCCAGGATGAACAGGCCCACGATGAGGGAATCGCGCGGAATGCCGGTGCGGGCTTTGGGATGCACCAGCACATCGTCGCGAATTTGCAGCTCGGGCGATTGGAACACAAAACGGCGAATGAGCAAGGCGCTCATGCCGATGAGGGCCAGCACGCTGAGCACATCGGCCAGCAGGCGATACAGGTTGCCGATGAACCCATGGCCCAAAAAGACGAAGCCGGGGATGTAGGCTTCCAGCACATCCCCGACATTGACCAGCAAATACAGGGCGAAGGCCCAGGCCACGAACGCGTGCAGCAGGCTCACGCCCAAACGGAACCGAAACACGCGGCGCAGGCTGAGCCATTCCAGGGCCGCGTTGAGCAAACGCCGGCGGGCCAGGCCCCAATCGGGTCGCCCCTGCCCGCTGGTGATGATGCGGATGAGCCGTTGGGCTTCGCGATAGGCCACCCACCCGGTGGCCAGCACAGCCAGGGCAAACAAGATTTTTTCCGGCCAGGTGAGCATGGTTCACGCTCCCGAGGGGTTGGGAATGACGAACACCGCGGTTGACGACCTCGGGCCCTGGACGGGGGTTCCCCAAGAGCCCGTGCCGGGATTATACCAATCTTTTTCCCCGCTTTTTCGCCCGGCCCAATGGTACAATCCCAAACGGGAGCATCCTCACCCCTGGGAGGCGCGCATGAGTTTGTTCGACGGCCTGCGTCGCTGGGAGCCCGAACGGCTGCATCTCGACATCGAGGCTTTGCGCCGCGGGCAGTATGCCGACAAGTATTTCGTCAACATCGCCCGGCTGCTGAGCCGCCTGGCCGCGCGGGGCTACCGCCACGGGGGAACCCACGCCCGCATCGACCCCCAGGGCCTGGCCGTGGGCGACGCGCGCGTGGAGATGCAGTTATTCACCCGCCGGCCGGGCCGCACCGTAGTAGCCGGGCTCGACGCCGCGCTGGCCGTGCTGCGGGCCGCCACCGGCTACTGGCAGGGCGAACGCTTCGTCGCTACCGCGACGGACCTGCAGCTGTGGGCCGTGGAAGACGGCGAAGTGGCCGACTACCACGGCGACCCCATGCAGGTGCAGCCCGTGCTGCGCATTCGGGGGCGTTACCGCGACTTCGCGGCCTTAGAGACGGTGCTGCTGGGCTACTTGACCCGCGGCAGTCGTATCGCCACCAACACCTACGAGGTTCTCAAGGCCAGCCGGGGCAAGCCGGTGCTCTTCTTCCCGGCCCGCTTCGACCTGCCCGCCACCCAGGCCCTGGACGGCTACGCCTACTGGATTGGCGTGCAACGCTACAACCACGACTTCGCCGCGCAGGTGCGGCCTTTCATCTCCACCGATGCCCAGGGCGCGTGGTGGGGTGGCCGGGGGGGCGGCACCACCGCGCACGCGCTCATCGCCTGCTTTTTGGGCGACACCCCCGAAGCCATGCTGCAATTCGCGGCCCACTTGCCGCCCGACATTCCCCGCATCGCGCTGGTGGACTTCAACAACCGCACCGCGGCCGAAAGCCTCGCCGTGGCCGAGGCCATGTTCCGCCGTTATATGGAATTGCGCCAGGCCGGCGACGAGGCCGAGGCCCGCAAGTTCGTGCTCTTTGGCGTGCGCCTCGACACCGCCGGCAACCTGCGCGATGAGAGCATCCCTCTGCTGGGGGAACCGGCGCTGGACTTTGGCGTGCAGCCCCGGCTGGTGGTCGCGGTGCGGGAAGCTTTGGACCACGGCTGGCGCCAATGGCAAATTCCCGAGGCCTGGCGCGACGCGGCCCGCGAGTACGCCCAGGCGGTGAAAATCGTGGTTTCGGGCGGCTTTGGCGCGGAGAAAATCGACCGCTTCGAGCGTCTGGGCGTGCCTGTGGATTTCTACGGCGTGGGCTCGTGGTTCTTCCGCAACGCCGGCCCCACCCTCACCGACTTCACCGCGGATGTGGTGCGGGTGCAAGTCCGCGGCGAGTGGGTGGACATGGCCAAGGTCGGCCGACGGGCCTGCGAGCACCCCCGCTGGCAGCCCCTCACCCTACCCCCCTGGGAGGATTGACATGCATGCCAACCCCTTTGCCACGGAACCCCAGGCCGTGGCCCAGGTGCGCGCCTTCGCAGCCGCGCAAGGCCTGCCGGCCATCCACATCGCGGCCGACGAAGGTCGGTTCCTCATGCTGTTGGTGCGCCTGCTGCGGGCCCAACGGGTGCTGGAGCTGGGCACCCTGGGCGGCTACAGCGCCGCGTG
>JALSPJ010000126.1 GCA_026985995.1 Anaerolineales bacterium | reverse complement strand
GCCAAAGTCGAAGGCCAGATACGCGGCCGCGGGTTCCTCCCCCACCAGCAGGAAAGCCAGGTGCAGCCAGCCGTGCCGGGCTGCGGTGCGCATGAGGCCCAGGAAGAAGGCCCGGGTCGGCGGCGTGAGGAACGCGGCTTTGGCCGGATTGTGAGCCATCAGCTCCAGAAAGCGCGGGCCCCAGGTGTCCACTTCCGCGGGGGTGTGCACCGTGAACAACCGGGGCGCGGGGCGATGATTTTCGGCCCGGCGCAATTTGCGGCGCAGCTCGTGGCGCTGCTTCTTGGGCAGGGCCTGTAAATAAGCCTCCCAGGTGGCGGGCAGTTCCACCCGGGGGCAGGTTTCCATGGGCTCCAGGTGCACCCCCCAGCCCGCGGCTTGCAGTGCGGCCACGCCTTCGGTGAGGGTGGGCGACGATTGGGGAATGTGGCTCAGGTCCAGAGCCGCGTCTTGCAACCAGGGCGCGGCGGCCAGCACGCGCCAAAACGCGGCCACCCGCTCGCGCGGGGCCACAATATCCGCGTAATCGCTGAGGGCCTCGGTGCCCACGAAACGCACCACGGCCCGCCCGGCTTCCTCAGCCCGGCGAAAGAAGGCGGCCGCAACCTCCAGCCGCGCGGACGACGGTTCCCCCGCCACCACCACCTGCAGACGCACCTGCGGCCCCCACTCGTGGGCCGCCCACTGTTGCCACCACAAGGTCAAATATTCATGGCGCAAAAAGGGCACCGGCGTGACGCTGCGCTCCAGCAAGCGGTTCCACGCCGACGCCCAGGCCGTCCAGGCGTCGACATCCTCCACCAGGTGCAATTGCATGGCGTTGCCTCCGGGCTCAAGTTTTGTGCGCCAGGAACCACTGCATGAAGCCGCCGGGCTTTTCGGGCCGGTGGTGCACGGCGGTGCGGGCGAAGCCGGCCTGCCGGGCCAGGGCCGCCAGGGCCTCGGGGGTGTAGGCCCGGGTCAGAGGGCTGATGAACCAGTGCTCCACCACCTCGAAGGGCCGGGCCATCCAGTGATGGCCGTTGACATCAGCGACGAGGAAAACGCCGCCCGACCGCAAAGTGCGGTAGACCTCGCGGAACACCTGCGCGGGCTCGGGCAGGCAATGGAAAGTCATCACCGCCACCGCGAGGGCAAAGGCCTCGCGGCGAAAGGGCAGGCGCGGCGCGGTAGCCAGCACAAAGCGCGGGGGAACCGGGCCGAAGGCCAGGCCCGCGGCGCGCAAGCAGCCCAATTCCACATCGATGGCCACCACGGGACGCGGGGCTAAGGCGCGGCTCAAATACGCGGCGCCAAAGCCCTGCCCCGCGCCAATTTCCAACACCGGACCCGGCGGCAGCTCGGGCAGCAGCTGCAGCCCAAAAGTATAGGCCCGGGTGGAGCGGGCCATGGGCAGGCGGGCGAAGATGCGTCGCCAAAAGCCAGGGGCCATCTCATCCTCCCGCAGCTTGGGCCAGCACCGCGGCCCGGGCCTGCAAGGCCACATCGGGCCGGTCGGTGAACACGCCGTGCACCCAGGGCCGTTGCAGCGCGGCCACCAGCGCGGCGTAGGCGTTGATGGTGTAGGGGAACACCCGCCGCCCGGCCTGGGCCGCGGCCCGCACCCAGGCCGCATCGACTTGCGAGGCGTGGGGATGCAGCGCGGCGTGGGGCACCACATGGCGCAGCAGCCGATACAGCCGCACGCTGAAGGGCCGGGGCAGGGTCAAATATCCCGCGCTCACCTGGGGGCACAAGCGCCGACAGCGCCACAGGGCCCAGGGATTGAACGACGAAACCCACACCTGCACCCGGCCCGCATAGCGGCTCAAAATCGCAGCCACCAGGCGGGGCAGGTCGTCCCAGGGCGCATCGTAGTTGGTGAGTTCGATGTTCACCGCCAGCCGGTCGCCCACCGCGTCCAGCACGGCCTCCAAAGAGGGCACAGGCTGGGGAGCGGCCACGGGGCCCACATTGAGGCGGCGCAGCTGGGCGTAAGTCATGCGCCGCACCGCGCCGGTGGCGTGCCGGGCCGTGCGGTCCACCGTCGCGTCGTGCACGATGACCACCCGGCCGTCCGCGCTGCGCTTGGCATCCAGTTCGATGGCGTGCGCGCCCATGGCCGCCGCGGCCCGAAACGCGGCCAGGGTGTTTTCGGCCGCATAGGCCGAGGCGCCCCGGTGGGCAATCACGGCCTTGGGCGGCAAAGCCGGACGAAAGGCGGAGCTGGACGATGCCACGGCTCGGCTCACATATCGACGAAATACACCCGCGCGGCCGCGTCGATGAGCTCGGGCGTCAGCGCGGGGTCCACGCCCCGATAGCGGGCAATGTCGAGAATGTGGTTGCACAGGTCCCGGGGGTGCGTGGCCCGCAAGGGCCGATTGCGTTTGACATACCACTCCTGCAGCAAATAGGCCAGGCCCCGCTCGCTGTAGGCCACGCCCTTGGCCTTGGCCACCCGGCGGAAGATTTCCCGAAATTCGTCGAAGCCGGGGTCGCCAATGTGCACCTTGTGCCGCAGGCGGCGCAAAAAGGCCTCGTCCACCAGGTCCTTGGGCGGCAAGTTGGTGGAAAACACCACCAGCACATCGAAGGGCACCACAATTTTGTGCCCCGTATGCAGGGTCAGGTGGTCCACCCGGCTTTCCAGGGGCACAATCCAGCGGTTGAGCAAATCCTTGGGGGGAACCTGTTGCCGACCGAAGTCGTCGACCAGCAACATGCCGCCGTTGGCCTTGACCTGCACCGGGGCCTGATAGAACTTGTTGACAGGGTCGAAAATCAAATCCAGGTCTTGCAAAGTCAGCTCACCGCCCACCATGATAAAGGGGCGATGAATACGCACCCAACGGTCATCGCGCTTGGTTTGTAACGCGGCCGTGTGTCCCCGGGGCCCGTTCTTGGCCGTGTTTTCCTTGACCGGCTTATGGTGCCCGGGGTCGAACAGCACCACCACCTGGCCGTCGATGTAGATCGAATAGGGGATGTAAATCGTATCGCGCAGCAAATAGTTGCCGATGGCCTGCGAAATGGTGGTTTTGCCGTTGCCCGGTGGGCCATAGAGGAAGATGGATTGCCCCGAATTCACCGCGGGGCCGATGCGGTGGAAGACTTCCTCCTTGAGCACCAGGTGACGCAGGGCCTGGCGCATATCCCGCTCGGTGACCACGGTGCGGTGGCGGGCCTGGTGGCGCATGGCCTGGTTATACACCTGCAGGGGAACCGGCGCGGGGCCGGCGTACTGGGTGCGTTCCAAGGCCTCCCGCGCCCGCTGGATACCGGCGCCCGTCAGGGCGTAGACGAAGCCGCTGACGCCAATGCGATGCCGCGCGGTTTTGACTTCCAGCAGTTTTTCCTTTTTGAGGTGCTCGACGATGTCTTCCACCACGCCCACGAAGGGCAAACGCATGGCGTCGGCCAGCTGGTTCCCCGTGAGATAGCCGCGGAAGTAGAAAATGCGCAACGCCAGGTCCAACAGCCACAAGAAGGGAATGCCTGTGTCGGTCAGGCTCTCCAGCGCAGGGGGAACGAAAGCCGGCCGCGCGCCGGCAGCGGAAGTTTGGGTCGTCGCCGCGACGGCCATGATGCAACTCCTCAGGACAAAGACGCAGGGCGAACAAAGGATACCAAGGCTGCCGCGCCCGGTTGCGGAGCAGCCCGTTGGGCCTGGGGGCCCACCACAAGGGGAAAGGAAAACGCCCCACCCGGACGAGGGTGAGGCGCTGGACACAGCGGAGAGGGCGGGATTTGAACCCGCGAGGCCCCGGTAGGGGCCTACCCGCTCTCCAGGCGGGCGCGCTCGGCCGGACTACGCGACCTCTCCGGGCATGGCTTATTATACCAACGGCGCCAAAGATGCGCAAGCATTGACGCCGACCGCGCCTTGTGCTACAATACCCGGCGCATGGGCCCCCATCGTCTAGAGGCCTAGGACGCCGCCCTCTCAAGGCGGTAACCGGGGTTCGAATCCCCGTGGGGGCATCGGGTCGGCTTCAGCGGTCGGGAGCCGACCTTTTCGTTTTCCCCCTTGGGAGCCAGCGCCATGAGCCGTCCGCGCGCCTTGTTGCTCTTGTTGCTCGCCATCTTGACCGAAGTGGCCGCCACCAGCGCGCTCAAAGCCGCGTCCAGGCACAAAGCGCTGTGGGGCGTGGTGGCCGTGGGATACGCGGCATCCTTTTATCTGCTCAACCGGGTGTTGCAAGTGCTGCCCTTAGGCCTCACCTACGCGCTATGGAGCGGCATCGGCACCTTTGCCGTGGCCCTGGTGGGGGTGTGGCTCTATCGGGACCGGCTGGACCTCGCGGGTTGGCTGGGCATCATGCTCATCGTGGCCGGGGTGCTGGTGCTGCACCTGCTCTCGCGCGCCAGTGCGGGCCCCTGAAGGGCGCCGCGCCCTGGGAACGCGGCGGCTCGTCGCCGCCAGGGGGAGGAAACCGCAGATGCACGCGGATAAACGCGGATAAAATTAAAAACCACGGAAAAACACGGATGAACACGGAAAAATATCGCGTAAAGGTGAGGACGACCCGGCAAGAGGAATCCGCGGATGCACGCGGATGAACGCGGATGAAGAAGAGCAGTCAGCAGGGAGCACGGTCAGCAAGTTCGCCAACTTCCAACCACCAA
>JALSPJ010000125.1 GCA_026985995.1 Anaerolineales bacterium | reverse complement strand
TGTGCTCCGCGTCTCCGTGTGCATGCATGTTGCCACCCCGCACCAACCCGCCCCACCGGGAGATTGGCCCCAACGCAGGATGGCAGACGCGCCTCATGCTTCAGGCAATGTGGCCCGCGCCGCGGTCGGGGTCGGCCGTCGCGCGTGGCGGACCTGCCGGTTTCTCCTCGGGGGTCGCGGCTGCCCCCGGGGTGTCCTGCTCCTCACCGGGGGGCTCGGCTTCCCCGCCTGGGGAACTGACCGGGGGCGCGGCGGCTTCGTCGTTGGCCCCCTCCTCGTCGTCTTCGCCATCCCTGTCGCTTTGCAGCGTGTAGGGCGCGTAGACCACCAGGCGGGTGCCTTTGCCGGGCGCGGCGTCGATTTCCAAACGCCCGCCCAAGCGCCGCACCCGCTCCTGCAGCGTGAGCAGGCCCAGGCTCTCCCGGCGGGTGTAGTTCTGCAGCACCTGTTGGGGGTCGAACCCTTTGCCGTTGTCTTCGATTTCCAAAATGAGACGCTCGCCCTGGGGGTCGGGGCGCAGGCGCACCCAAACCGTATCGGCCTGGGCGTGCTTGGCCGCGTTGTTCAGCCCTTCCACCGCAATGTAAAACAGCACGGTCTGCACCGAGGGGTGCACCCGCTCCAACACTTCGGGCGAAAGTTCCAGGATGACCTGCTGGCGGTACAGGCGATGCATTTTGGCCGCCAAATCGTGCAGGGCCGCGGCCAGCCCCTCTTCCTCCAAAATCACCGGGCGCAAAATGAACAGCAAATGGCGAATTTCCTGCGCGGCCTCGCGGGCCAAAGTTTCCAGCCGGGCCAGGTCGTCCAAGACCTCTTGGGGGTTGCGCTTGCTCTTCAGGCGCAAGTAACCGGCCTCCATGGCCAGCGCGGCCACGGTTTGGGCCGGACCGTCGTGCAACTGGCGGGCCAGGCGGCGATAGAGGCGCTTTTCCCACTGCACCCACTGGGTTTTGATGCGCTGCAGCAGGTCTTCGTACCACAAGCGTGCGCCTTCCAGCGCGGCAATGGTCAACGCGGCGGTCACCAGGCGGGCCCGGTGCGCTTGAAAATAGCCGGGATGCGGGTGGGCCAGCAACACCAGCCGGTCCACCCGGTGGAAGTAGCGGATGGGCACCCAAAACGCGCTGCGGCAATGATGCAAAGCATCCCACGAGCGCAGCGATGCGGCCGCGCCCAAAGGCATGACATAGGCCTGCTCATGCTCCAACAGCCACGAGCGCAAATCGGGGTAGTCGTCCAGATTCAACACAAAATGCACATCTTCTACCGCCAAATTGAAACCCAGGCGGGCCCGCCAATGCTGGCGCGTATCGGTGGGGAACCAGACCACCATGCACAGGGCTTTGTGGTCGCCTTTGAGGATGGACAGCAAATTCAGCAGGCGCTCGAAGGCCCGCTGCCACAACGCGCTTTCGGCCGCGGTGGGACGCCGGGGCGCGGTGGGGCGCAAACTGGGCTGGTCGTGAAACAACCCCGGCCAATCCTCTTCAGAGGCCAGCGCGTCCAGCCCCTGGTGCTGGGCCGCGAGTTCCCACGGGCCGGCCTGCTCCTGCCGTCGCCGGTAGCGCCGCCAAAGCGCGCCCACCACGAACCCCACGGTCCCCGCCAAAAGGGCGACCAAGAGCAAAGGCGGCAGGGCCGCGAAAGAGAAGTGTTCCCACGGCATCATCGCATCCTAAGCACAGGGAGGGTGGTCGTTACGCCCCAAGTATAACATAAAACTACGCCCTCCCCAGCGCGTGGGGCCGTTCCTCGGGGGGCAGCTGGCGCAGGAACGCGTCCAGGGCGTCCAGCGCGCGCTGGCTGTAGGCCCGGGCCCGGGCGCGCTTGTCGCGCACCCGGCGGGGCAAAGGCGGCAGCAGGCCAAAGTTGGCCTTCATGGGCTGAAAGTCGTGCTCCGACGCGTGGGTGATGTAATGCAGCAACGCGCCCAGCATGGTTTCGCGCGGCAGCACCAGCGGCGGGCGTCCTTGCGCCAGGCGGGCCGCGTTCCACCCGGCCAGCAGGCCCGTGGCAATGTTGCCCACATACCCCTCCACGCCGGTGATTTGCCCGGCGAAGAACAAATCGGGCCGACCGCGAAATTGCAGCGTGGGTTCCAGCAAAGCCGGCGCGAACAGAAAAGTGTTGCGGTGCATCTGCCCATAGCGGGCGAATTCCGCGTTTTGCAGGCCGGGAATCATGCGGAAGACCCGCTTTTGTTCGCCAAACTTGAGGTTGGTTTGAAAGCCGACCATGTTGTAAAGGGTGCCGGCCAGGTTGTCTTGCCGCAGCTGCACCACGGCATAGGGGCGCTGGCCCGTGCGGGGGTCGACGAGCCCCACGGGGCGCAGGGGGCCAAAGGCCAGGGCCTCCCGGCCCCGGCGGGCCAGCACCTCGATGGGCAAACAGCCCTCGAAGAAGCGGCTTTTTCCGGCCCGCACTTTGACGCCTGTGTCGAGCACCGCGCGCTCGAAATCACGCAGTTCGATGCGCTCCGCGTGCACCAGCGCGTCCACGAAGCGGTCATATTCCTCCCGGGTCATGGGGCAATTGATATAATCGCCCTCGGCCTGCTCGCCCCGCCCGTAGCGTGAGGCCCGAAAGCAAATGTTCATGTCGATGCTATCGGCCACCACGATGGGCGCGATGGCGTCGTAGAAATACAGGTGGGCCTGGCCCGTGAGGCGCATCAGGGCCCGGGAGAGCGCGTCGGAAGTGAGCGGCCCGCTGGCGATGATGGCCAATCCCGGGGGGATGTCGGTGACTTCCTGGCGCACGATGTCGATGTTGGGGTGCGCCTCCAGCGCCGCGGTGACCTTGGCCGCGAAGACTTCCCGGTCCACGGCCAGCGCGCTGCCGGCCGGCACCGCGCTTTCTTCGGCCAGGCGCATCAGCAGGGAACCCATGCGGCGCAGTTCTTCCTTGAGCAGGCCGCCGGCCCGGTCCACCAAAGTGGTGCCCAAGGAGTTGGAACACACCAGCTCGGCCAGCTGGCCGGTGGTGTGCGCGGGCGTCATCTTGACCGGCCGCATCTCGAACAAGCGCACCCGCAGCCCCCGTTGCGCGGCCTGCCACGCGGCTTCGCTGCCGGCCAGGCCGCCGCCCACCACAATCAACTCGGTCATAACGCCTCCTTATGGTCTCACCTGCCTTGGGTCCGCATAGCAAGCCCGAAAGCGAGTCTTCGCCGACCAGACCGTGCATAAGCGAGAGCCCTTTCAAGTATACCAGCCGGCACCATCCACGCGCGCCCACCGCAACGCGCCGGGCCAGGCGGCCATGACGAAACCGGGGATGGGCGACAGCACGCAGCAGTCAGGGGTGAACAGAGCGCGCGGGGTCGGGGCGACCCGGCGGGTCGCCCGGGAATGCAACCGTGGATACACGCGGATAACCGCGGATAAAAATGAAAAAACCACGGAAAAACACGGATAAACACGGAAGAAAGACAGCAGGGAGCAATGAGCGGTCATCGGTCAGCAAACGTGCCCTTTGCAAACTTCCAACCACCAGCTTCTAACCTCCAACCACCAACCTCCCCCCGTGTTCCCCGTGCCGCGGTGTGCCTGGTTCATGTTCGCGAAGGCCTCACACCAAGGCGCGAGGCTCTGGGTTTATAGTAAAATCGAAGCACCATCCTCACCCTGCGAGCCGCCTATGCAACGCACCGAATTCACTCCACCGCACACTTACCACACCGACCGCCGCTCCCCGGCCCGCTGGGTGGCATCCCACGCCCGACGGCATTGGCCCCTCATTGGCCTGATGCTGCTGGGCGCGCTGGGCAACGCACTCAGCTTGGGCTATGTGCCCCGCTTGGTGGGCCGGGCCTTCGACGCGCTGCTGGCCACCCTGCACAATCCCCCGGATGCGCTGCGTACTTTGCTCACTTATGCCCTGGCCGTGGCCGGGGTTTACCTGCTGCGGGGCGCGCTTATGTCCCTGCGCAACCTGAGCGCCGAAACCTTAGCCCAACGGGTGGAGCGGGATGTGCGCGATGAGTTCTACGCCGCGCTGCTGGGCAAAAGCATGGCCTTCCACGACCAGATTGCGGTAGGCGAGCTCATGGCCCGGGCCACCACCGATGTGCGGGAAATCAACCTCATGTTCAGCCCCGGGCTGTCGCTGGTGGTGGGCTCGGGCGCGTTCTTGCTCGCCCCCCTGTTCTACGCCCCCCGCTACCACCCCGCGCTGCTGGTCACCCCCGTGCTTTTCGTCGTCGGCTACTTCGGCCTGCTGTTTCAAATGCTCTACGAGCTGCTGCCCGTAAGCCTGCAAGTGCGCCGCCTGTTCGGCGTGCTCAGCGCCCGGCTCAACGAAGTGCTCGACGGCATGGAAACCATCAAGGTGCTGGCCCAGGAACGCCGGGAAATCGACCGCCTGACCGCGCTGGCCCGCCGCTATCGGGACCAGATGATTCGCCAGATTCGCATCGAGGCGCGCTTCCTGCCCCTCATGTGGCTGGGCCTGGCCATGGGCGGCGGCACCCTGCACGCGCTGGCCCTCTTCCTGCAGGGCCGCCTCTCCTTGGGCGATGTGGTGGGCTATGTCTCCCTGCTGCAGCTGTTTCGCTTCCCCGCGTTCGTATCCCAGTTCGCCTATTCCCAGGTGGCGCTGGGCCTGGCCAGCGCCTCCCGGCTGCTGCAGTACCTCAACCAGGAGAACCCTCTGGACCAAAACCTGCGCGGCTACGCGGCCCCCATGCGAGGCGAAGTCGCCTTCGAGCATGTCTACTTTGGCTACCGAGACGACGAAGATGTGCTGCACGACATCACCTTTCGGGTGCCGGCCGGTACCCGGGTGGCCGTAGTGGGCCCCACGGGCGCGGGCAAAAGCACCCTGGTCAAGCTCATCGCCCGCATCTACGATGTGCGCGCCGGCGCGGTACTGGTGGATGGCGTCGATGTACGCGACTGGAACTTAGGCGCGCTGCGCTCCCAAATCGCCATGATTGAGCAGGATGTGTTCCTTTTCTCCAAAAGCCTGGCCGAAAACATCGCCTTTGGGCGGCCCAACGCCAGCCGCGAAGCAATCGAACACGCGGCCCGCCTGGCCCAAATTCACGACACCATCGTCCAGTTCCCCCAGGGCTACGACACGGTGGTGGGGGAACGGGGCCTGACCCTCTCGGGCGGCCAACGGCAGCGAGTGGCCCTGGCCCGGGCGTTTCTGGCCGACCCGCGCATTCTCATCCTCGACGATGCCACCAGCGCCATCGACAGCGCTACCGAAGACAAAATCCAGCGGGCCATTTTCTCCGTGGCCCGGGGCCGCACCACCTTCATCATCACCCATCGCCTGTCGCAAATTCGCTGGGCCGACTGGATTTTGGTGCTGGACCGGGGGCGCCTGGTGGCTCAGGGCAAGCACGAAGACCTGCTGCGCTCGTGTCAGGTCTACCGCCGCCTGTTCGTGGAACCGGCCGCGGCCGGGCCCCGCCGCGAGGCCCATGCCTCCTCATCGCCCCAGGCCAACGCCTGAACCCGGAGAGGTGGCCGCATGACGCCCCAGGCTCGTGAGCCAGCCTTTTGGGTCGGCCCCTGGCCCATCATGGGCGATGTCATCCTCGCGCCCATGGATGGCGTCACAGACCCGCCCTTCCGCCAGGTGGGGCGCATGTTGGGCTCGGCCATCGCCTACACCGAGTTCATCCACGCGGTGGATATTTTGCACCGCCCCCAATGGGTGTGGAACCGGCTGCGTCCCCAGCCCTGGGAGCGTCCCTGGTTCGTCCAAATTTACGGCCACACGGTGACCATGCTGGTGGAAGCCGCGCGGCGGGTGGCGGCCATGGGGGCCGCGGCCATCGACATCAACATGGGCTGCCCGGACCCGCGCATCGTGCGCCGGGGCGCGGGCGCGGGCTTGCTGCGCACGCCCGTCAAGGTAGCCCGCCTCTTCCGTCGCCTGCGCCAGGCCGTCGATATTCCCGTGACGGCCAAAATTCGCTTAGGCCTGCGCGACGACTGCCGCAACCATCGCCTCATGGCCCGGGTGCTGGAGGAAAGCGGCGCGGCCCTCATCGCGGTGCACGGGCGCACCCAGGCCCAGGGCTACCGGGGCCAGGCCGATTGGGATGCCATCGCCGAGGTCGCGGCCGCGGTGCGCATTCCGGTGGTGGGCAACGGCGATGTGCGCACCCCCGCGGACATCGAGCGTCTCAAGGCCCATGCCGGGGTGGCCGGGGTGATGATTGGCCGGGCCGCCATTGCCAACCCCTGGCTGCTGCAGCGCCGGGCCCGCGCGGAGGTCACGCCCGCGGAAGTGTGGCGGGTGCTGCGCTGGCACTTGCGGGCCAATCTGCAGCACTACGGTTGGCCTCGGGGGTTGGTGCTCTTCCGCAAATTCGCCAGCCGCTACCTGGCCCCCTATGGCCTCACCCGGGAACAACGGCGGGCCCTGCTGACCACCGACGATGTGGGGGAATTCCTGCGCCGGGTCTGGCAGGTGCTGGGTCAGCCCGGGCCCGGCCCCTGGCCCGAGGTCGAGGTGCCGTTCGTATCGGCCGCTTCGAGCTG
>JALSPJ010000124.1 GCA_026985995.1 Anaerolineales bacterium | reverse complement strand
TCGATTTCCTCGGGAATGGTGCGGAAATAATTGGCCAGCATATATAGCGCCACGGGCAGGGTTTGGGCCAGATAAGTCACCACCAGCACGGCCAGATTATCCTGCACATTGAAGCCCAAACGCGCGCCCAGGTTGGCCAGCATGGCGAACAGGGGGATGACCAGCAAAATGCCGGGGAAGAGATAGACAATGAGCACCGAATTGAGCATGAGCTCCTTGCCCCGAAAACGCATTCGGGCCACCGCATAGGCGCCTAAGGTAGAAAGCACCACCGCGACCAACGCGGTGGGCACGGCCACTTTGACGCTGTTCCACACATTTTCGTGGAACCGCCAATAGCCGAACAGCTCCTGGTAGGCATCCCAGCGCAAGGCCGAGGGCACGAACACCGGCTCCCGGCCGCCGATTTCCGCGTAGGTCTTGAACGACGAGCTCACCATCCAGTAGAAGGGGAACAAAATGTTGACCAGAAAGACCAGCAACACCAAACCGGCCAACCACCCCCCGCCGCGGCGGGTTCGCCACCAGCGCCAAAGGTTCATGGCCTCGCCTCCCGTTCAGGCTTCCTCGCGCACATCGCGCATCACCAGGCGGACATACACCACCAGGAACAGCACCAAGATGAGGAACAAAATCATGGCATTGGCCGCACCTTTACCGAAGTTGTAGGACTTGAAGCTGAACTGGTAAGTAAGCACCGGCAGCACATTGGTGCCAAAGCCGCCGCCAGTCAACAGGTAAATATCGTCGAACTTGTTGAAGGTCCAAATCAGCCGCAGCAGAAAAACCGAGCCCAACACAAAGCGCAACTGGGGCAGGGTGACATACCAAAACTGCTGCCAGGGGCCCGCGCCGTCCATGGCCGCGGCTTCATAAAGGGAACGGTCGATGGCCTGCAAGCGGGCCAAAATCATCAGCATGGCAAAAGGAAAGTAACGCCACGCCTCGAACAAAATGACCAGCACCAACGCCAGGCCCGGCGTCGCCAGGTAAGCCTTGGGCATCTGGATGAGGCCCAGTTTCATCAGCACATAATTGACCACCCCCGAGGGCCGCGGGTCCAACAGCCAACGCCACACATAGGCCACGCTGACAATGGGCGCGACATAGGGGATGAGGAAAATGGCCCGGGCCAGGCCCCGCCCCCGGAAGGAACGATTGAGCACCAACGCGGCCACCAGGCCCACCAACACGGTCAACATCGTGGCCGTGACCGAATACACCACGCTGGTGATGGCCGCGCCCCAGTTCTTCGGGCCCTGATATTTGAACGCGTAGTCGTTGACCACGCGGATGTAGTTCTGCAACCCCACGAAAGGCGCGTGGAACACATCGTTGAGGTTGCCCAAATCGACCTGGTGAAAGCTGAGCCACACGCTGAACACCGCGGGGAAAATGACCAGGCCGAAGACGATGAGCAAAGTGGGCGCCAGCAACACCCAGGCCAGGCGGGCCTCCTGGGCCTCGAGGGAACGCCAGCCCCGTCGTTGGACACCACGCCGCGCCATCATGCCCTCCTGCGAAAAAAGCCGGGGGCGCGACGCCACGCCGCGCCCCCGGGACGAAGCTACTGACCCTCGTTCATGCGTTCCTGGTAGATTTCCAACACCCGCTCTTGCAACCATTGCGCGGCCTGCTCGGGCGTCATCGCGCCTTCCAGGGCCACCTTGCTGATGGCCTGCGGAATGAGCAGGCGGCCTTCGATGTCGCCAATGACCGCACGCTGGGTGGCATCATAGTCGGGGCGGAAGAGCCAGCGCTGCATGTAGTCGAAACCGTTGGCGATTTGGTCCAGGGTCTCGGGGTCGTAATACTGGAAGTACTCGCTCAAGCCCTTCCAGCCATCCACCGCGCTCTTGAGCACCGGCACTTTGCCGAAGGGGGCCAGGGCCAGAATGTCCAGGTAGTTCTCGCCGGTGAGGAAGAACTTGACCACATCCTGCGCCACGGGGTCCGCGCCCTGCATGATGCCCAGGGTCACCAGCTGGCCATAAGTGGCTTCGCCGTTGGGGCCTTGCATCACCGGCGCGAAACCGGTCTTGCGGGCCAGGTCGTCCACCGCGATTTGAATCTTGCCGCCGCCCTCGGTGCCCGAGCCTTCCACCAGGTCGTCCATGATGTAGGTGCTGTAGAACAGCATACCCGACTGGCCCAGCTCATACATCTCCCGGGCGCCGCGCCAATACTGCGGCCCGGGCGCCGCGCAGCGTTGCAAGCCGGTGTAGAAGCGCAGGGCTTCGACCATGTTCTCGGAGTTCATGGTCACATTGCCCTCGGCATCGAAGGGCCAGGCGTCGTTGGACATGGCCACCTGCTCAAACACCTGGTGGGGGTAATTCTGGCCCGGGTCCGTGGGCAGCACCAGGGCGTAAATCAGCCCCTCCTGGCCGGGCAGGGCGTCGCACGCGGCGTTGATGTCGTCCCAGGTGATGGGCGGGTTGAGGCCCAGCTTCTCGAACACATCCGCGCGGTACCAGATGGCCTGAATCCAGCCATCGAAGGGCACGGCCGCGTACTTGCCCGTGTCGGGGTTGGTCACCATGCGCAGGGGGCCGGCGCGGAAGTCATCTTCGCCAATGGCCTTGATGACCGCGGTGGCGGCATCCTCGTCCAGAATGCCGTCCTTGGAGAACGCGGCCACCCGCTCCACACCCATGCGCACGATATCGGGCAGGCGGTTGGCTGCCCGCGCGGTGGCAATGCGCTGGCTGATGGTAGCCTCGTCGATGGGCACGATGCGGATTTCCACATCGGGGTGCTCAGCCATATAGCGGGCCGCCACCTCTTCGTAACGCTGGATGCGCTCTTCCTCGTTGTCGGTGGTCCAGAATTCCACCACCGTCTTCTCGCCCGCGGGCTGGGTCACGGGCACTTCCACCGTTTCCACCACCTTGACCTCTTGGGTGACCACCACCTCTTTGGTCACCACCACGGTTTCGGGCGCGGCCGGCTGACCACCGCAGGCGGCCAACACGGCCACCAAAGCCAAAACCGCCAGCACCAAGGCCAATGCGCGTTTCATAGGGAACCTCCTTCCGAAAGGGAATGGAAACGAACATCGGTGTTCCACACGCCCAAGGCGCGTTGGGAACCGAACTCAGGGGCATGAAGCCCGCACCACCAGGCGGGGCTGCAGCAACACCTGCTGCTGCGGCAGGGGTTGCCCGCGCAGCAGCGCAATCAGCATGGCCACAATGCGGCGTCCAATATCGTAAATCGGTTGATGCACCGTAGTCAGAGGCGGTTGGGTGTGCGCGGCCAGGGGCACATCGTCGAACCCGGCCACGGCCACATCCTTCCCCACCTGCAACCCGGCCTCGTGCACCGCGGCCAACGCGCCCAAGGCCATCAAATCGTTGGCGGCCAACAGCGCGGTGGGCCGCGGGCGCAGGCGCAGCAAAACCTGCGCGGCCCGGTAGCCGCTTTCCTCGGTCAAGTCGCCCACTTGCACCCAGGCGGGGTTTTGGGGAACCCCCGCGTCGGCCAGCGCCCGCCGGTAACCGGCCAACCGGTGCCGCGCGTGCATCAGGTCGGGCGGCGCGCCAATGTAGGCGATGCGCCGATGCCCGTGCTGCAAGCACAGCTGCGTCAGGGCATACAAACCGGCTTCGCCGTCCACATCCACCCAGGGATGGGCGTTCTCGGCCTGGGTACGGCCAAAAGTCACGAAGGGCACCTGATGGGCCAGCAAAAAGCGCACGCGAGGGTCGTCCACCCGGGTGCGCACCAACAAAAAGCCGTCGACCCGGCGCTCGGCCACCATGCGTTCATAGGCGTCGATTTCCCGCTGGCCGGGGCCGTGGGTCGAAACCAGCAGGTCGTAGTCGTGTTGCGCGGCCTCGTTGCCGATGCCGGCCAGAAATTCGCTGAAAAAAGGGTCCGAAAAGCGGGGGCCGTGGGTGGGGATGATGAAGCCCAGTGTATCGGTGCGGCGTTGGCGCAGGCGGCGGGCCCAGGCGTGGGGGCGGTAGCCCATTTTCCGGGCCATCTGGCGCACCCGCTCCCGGGTGGCGGGGGCCACATCGGAGTATCCGGCCAGGGCGCGCGAAACCGTAGTGACCGAAAGGCCCAACGCCCTGGCAATATCCTGCAAGGTCGGGGGAGACGAAACCGCCATTTCCGGGAGCCTACCTGGAGCCAAAAAGCGCTTCCAAATCGTTTTGGATGGTGAAATCATTATACAACATTCGCCTCGATTGTCAATTGTCGGCAAGGGTGAATGGGGGGTGGAAGTTGGTAGTTGGTGGTTGGTGGTTGGTGGTTGGCGGGTGGCTATGGGCTCTGTGGGCCGCGGCCTGCTCGCGGCCCTTGGGCGCGCAGCAATCTGGCATCGCCGGCCCCGGGGTCTGGGCAGAGCCCGCGCGCCCGTGGGCGTTCTATCCCCCCGTCGTCTGCGCCAAAACGCGAAGCAAGGCTCAGGGGCAATTTTGCCGCGCGCGCTTGACATTTTAGAACATTTGTTCTACAATGGCTGTACCACACTCGTTGACAGCATCTCCCGCGCTCGCCATTATCGGCCCTTCTACAGGAGGTTCCCCATGTTTCAGCGTTCCACTCTCCCCCTTCGCTCCGAGCAGGTCTTCGGCGCGCTCATCCTCATCGCCCTCTTCTTCTTCGAAATCTTCAACTACAGCACCACCGACTTCGCGCTGCACGACCTTTTGGGCGACCTGGCCTTTTTCGGCATCAAATGGTCCACCATCCTGGCCATCGCCTTTTGCGGCATCGACTTCGCTGGCATTGCCCGGCTGTTCACCCGGCACGAAGAAGAGCCCACCGAAACCTGGTACTTGCTGGGTGCGTGGCTGCTGGCTGCCAGCATGAACGCCATGCTCACCTGGTGGGGCGTAAGTGTGGCCTTGCTGCAGCATGTGCCCGCGGGGGCCAGCGTGTTGGGCACCGAAACCGTGCGGCGGGTCATCCCTGTGTTTGTGGCCCTGCTGGTGTGGTTGGTGCGGGTGCTTATTATTGGCACCATCTCGGTGGCCGGGCCGCACCTGTTCGGCGGGTGGATGCTCAGCGAGCCGGCGGTTGCCCCGCGGCGACGCAGCACCAGCCGCCGTCCGGCCACCGTGCGCGCGGCCAGCGTGCGTTCCCGCCCCGCGCCCACCTACGCGGCCAGCGCGCCCAGCACAACCCCCACGGCTCGCACCCGCGTCGTGGCCGAGCCGGTCTACGAACCCGTGGGCGCCTCAGCCAGCGCGCCGGGCTCCGGCCGCCCCGCGCATTTCGTCTAAAAGCGCCGCCCCACCCGCCCCACCCAACAGGCCCTCGGCACGGCTCGCCGAGGGCCTGGGCTTTTCCCACAAAGCCGCACATAGGTTCCCCGTTGTGGTGACAAAAAAGGCCGCCCGGCCACCGGCCAAGGCAGCGCAAACCCCGGCTACCTCGCGGCGCGCGCTTCGCGAATGGCAATGCCCCGGGCCCGCAGCGCGTCCAGCATCCGCGCCGGAGGCACGGCCGTCTCTTGCGGATGCGCGCCGGCCGGCACCACGCCCTGGGCCTGGAAGATGCTCATGGCCGCGCAGTGCCACCCCGTCAGGCGCTCCATGGCCCGAAAGCCCGTCGCCGGGTCATATTCATCCAGCACATCCAGCACCCAGCGGGCCGGTCGTCCGTCGTGTTCCCCCTCACCCACCACCCGAATGACGGCCACATCGGGCTCGTCGGGTCGGGCCCGAATTTGCGGCTCCAGCAGCGCGTGATACACCGCCCGGGGCACCACCCGCTGGCCGTCCACCTCAATGGGCGCTTCGTCAAACAACCCCAGCTGCTTGAAGGCCCGGAACCACTCGTAATGCCCGGGATAGCGCAGGGTTTTGTTGACATAAGTCTCGAGCCGCCCCGCGAAGGTCCACGGCGCGGTGGACGCGCCGCCGGTGGTGATGAAAGCCTCCAGCTCGCCCAAGGGCTCGATGGTCAGGCGCTCGTAGCCGGTGAGGCCTTCCACCTCGGTGAGCCGGCCGTCGATGAGCAGCACCGTAGTGCCGGCATATTCGTTGGTCAGGCCGTTGATGTGGAAGGTGAGCGCGTAGTTCCAGGGCGGGCGGGGGTGCCTGGGCAGGCCGCCGTCGTAAATGCGCACATGCCGGGGCCGGTCCATGTGTTCCACGATATATGCGCCCAAGGTGTTGATGAGCCCCGGGCCCATGCCGCAATCGGGCACGATGCTCACCCCCGCGGCCCGGGCCGCGGCGTCGTATTCCAGCTGGCGGAACACCGTGGCCGTGTGACCGCCCATATCGCACAGGTGGGTTCCGGCCGCGATGGCCGCCCAGGTCAGGCCCAGGTTGTATTGAAAGGGCACCGCGCTGATGGCCGCATCCACCGGGGCCAAAAAGCCCCGCACCGCGTCTTCGTCGGCCACATCCAGCACCGCGGGCAGGGCCACTTCCCGGCCCAGCAGGCGGTTGACGCGCGCGGCCGCGCGGCGGGCCTGGACGGGGTCCCGGTCGGCCAGCAGCACCCGGGCCGCGCGGCCGTGGCGGGCCAGGTCATACGCCGCGGCCGTGCCCTGCCGCCCCGCGCCCAGCACTGCGTAGGTGTAGGTTGTCGTCATGGGGAAAGGCTCCGCTCAGGCCGTGTCGTCCCCGCGGCGCAACAAAATCAGCTCTTCTTCCAGGCGGCGGCGCTCGGCCTCACCCGCGCGGCGGGCTTCTTCCCACAGGGCCTGCAGCTGCGCCCGAATCTGCTCCCGCATGGTTTCGCCGGCCTCAGGCGCATAAAGCAGGGCCAACACACCGCCCAACAACGCACCCAGGCCCATTCCTGTGATAAAATACGCCAGCCGTCGCATGGTCTTTCCTCCTGGTGAAAGTCGGAATGTCGTCCACCTCATCCGCCCCTCACATCGCAGCCCCCCGGGTGCCGCCGGGGTTGGTGCTTTTCGTCGGCGTTGTGGCGGTTTCCACCGCGTCGTTGTTCATTCGCTGGGCCCAACGCGATGCGCCGTCGTTGGTCATTGCCGCCTATCGGCTACTGTTGGCCACGGCCTTGCTCGCGCCGGGGGTGCTTTGGCGGCACCATCGGGCCCTGCGCCAGCTGCGCCCCGCGCATTGGGGCTGGGCCTTGCTTTCGGGCCTCTTCCTGGCGGCCCACTTCGCGGTTTGGATTACCTCGTTGGAGTATACCACGGTCGCCAGCTCGGTGGTGCTGGTGACCACCACGCCCCTGTGGGTGGCCCTCTCGGCCCGCTGGACCTTAGGCGAGCGCCTTTCGGCCCGGGCCTGGGCCGGTATTGCCGTGGCCCTGCTGGGCGGCCTGGTCATCGCCGTGGGCGATGGCTGTCAGTGGAACCGGGGCCTGACCTGCCCGGTGTTGGGTTCCCTGGCCGGCACCGCGCTGTGGGGCGACTTTCTGGCCCTGGCCGGCGCGTGGGCTGCGGCCGCGTATTTGAGCATCGGCCGCCATGTGCGCGGACACACGGCCTTCCCCGTTTATTTGCTCATCGCCTATGGCATGGCGGCCCTCACCCTGGCCGCGGTGGTCACCCTGCGGGGGCTGCCGTGGTTCGGCTACCCGCCCCGGGCCTATGGCTGGTTCCTGGCCTTAGCCCTGGTGCCCCAGCTGATGGGCCACTCGGCCTTCAACTGGGCCGTGCGCCACCTGCCGGCCTCGGTGGTCTCGCTCCACCTGCTGGGCGAACCCGTCGGTTCCACCCTGCTGGCGTGGCTCTTCTTGCGCGAAGTGCCTTCGCCCGTCACCATAGGCGGCGCGGTGCTGGTGCTTTTGGGCCTGGCCTGGGTGAGCCGCACCCCCGCGGTCGCGGGCGCGTAATTCCCCCTTGCACGGAGGTGCGCCATGGGCGCCAAATGGTTCCTGGGCAAACGCTACGACCTGCAATCCGGGCAAATGCTCGACCAGCCCGTCTATTACGACCCCGACGACCTGACCACCCACGCGTTCATCGTGGGCATGACCGGCTCGGGTAAGACGGGCCTGGCCATCACCCTCATGGAAGAGGCCGCGCTGAGCGGCATTCCCGCGCTGCTCATCGACCCCAAAGGCGACCTGACCAACATTGGCCTGCACTTTCCCGAACTGCGGCCTCAAGATTTCGAGCCCTGGGTGTCGCCCGACGAGGCCCGCCGCGAAGGCAAAACCCCGGACCAAAAAGCCGCGGAGCTGGCCGCGCTGTGGCGTAAAGGCCTCACCGAGTGGGGGCAATACCCCGACCGCATTCGCCAGCTGGCCCAGGCCGCGGCCATCACCATTTTCACCCCCGGCTCCGACGCCGGCGTGCCCATCTCCATCCTGGCCTCCCTGGCCGCGCCTGCCATTCCCTGGGAGGGGAACCAGGAGCTGCTGCTGGAGCGCATCAACGGCACCGTGACCGCGCTGCTGGGCCTGGTGGGCCTGGATGAAGTGGACCCCCTGCAATCCCGCGAGCACATTCTGCTGGCCAACATCTTCCGCCACGCGTGGCAGCAGGGCCGGGACCTCACCCTGGCCGAGCTCATCTTGCAGGTCCAAAACCCGCCCTTCGACAAACTGGGCGTCTTCGACCTGGAAACTTTCTTCCCCACGAGGGAGCGGGTGGCCCTGGCCATGCGCCTCAACAACATCCTGGCCGCACCCACCTTTCAGCCCTGGCTGCAAGGCGTGCCGTTGGACATTCCCAGCCTGCTGTGGACCCCCGAAGGCCGCCCCCGGCACAGCGTGTTCTACCTGGCCCACCTGAGCGACCGGGAGCGCATGTTCTTCGTCACCCTGCTCTTCGCCGCGGTGGAAACCTGGATGCGCACCCAGCCCGGCAGCGATGTGCTGCGCGCGCTGCTCTACTTCGACGAAATTTACGGCTACCTGCCGCCCACGGCCAACCCGCCGTCCAAGCCGCCCCTGCTGCGCATGCTCAAGCAGGCCCGGGCCTTTGGCGTGGGCCTCATGCTGGTGACCCAAAACCCCGTCGACATCGACTACAAAGCCCTCAGCAACGCCGGCACCTGGTTCATCGGCCGGCTGCAAACGGACCGGGACAAGCAGCGCCTGCTCGACGGGCTGGAAGGCGCCGCGCCGGGCATGGACCGCGGTGCCTACGACGACCTCATCTCCCGCCTGCGCAAGCGGGTGTTCCTGCTGCACAATGTGCACGAAAAGGAGCCCATCGTCTACCACACCCGCTGGGCTATGAACTACCTGCCCGGCCCCCTCACCCGGGCTCAAATTCCGCTGCTCAACCGCCTGTTGGGGGCCCAGCCGCCCGCCGCGGCCGCGCCTGCGGCTGTGGGGGAACCGGCGACGGCCACGCGACCGCAGCCAACGCCCACCGCGCCGTCGTCCCCGGTTCAAAGCGCGGGCCCGCTGCCCGGTTCCCCCACCAAACCCCGGGTGCCCGGCGAGGAATACTTTTGGCCCGTGGAAGTGGCCCCGGCCCGCGCCGCCCGGCAGGCCGGTCTGCGTGAGGCCGACTATGTGGGCCTGGTCTATCGCCCCGCGCTGTGGGCCCAGGCCCGGGTCACCGTGGTGCGGCCCAAGTACAACCTGGATTGGGAACACACCTGGGCCGCGCTGGTGGAAGAGCCCGCCCGCCGGGTGGATTGGGACGCCTGGGAGGCCCAACCCCGGGACCCCGATTTCTTCGACCCTGAACCACACCCCGAGGCCCGCTTTTTGCCCCTGGAGCCGCCCTGGAACCGGGCCGCGGACCTCAAACGCCTGCGCAGCGCGTTCCAAACCTTCGTCTTTCGCCGCACCCGCATTCCCGTGCGGGCCCACAAGGGCCTCAAGGTCTATGCCGGGCCCCAGGTGAGCGAAAGCCGCTTCAAGCGCCTGCTGCGCGAGGCAGCCCGGGAACGCCTGGAGAAAGACCTGGCCAAGGTGCGCCAACGCTATCAGCGCAAGCTGGAACGCCTGCGGGACAAACTGGCCCGCGAGGAGCGCGAATTGGCCCAGGACCTGGCCGAATACGAACAGCGCAAGCAAGAAGAGTGGGCCACCCACGCGGAAAACATCTTGGGCCTCTTTCTGGGGCGGCGTCGTCGCCTCACCACTTCCCTCACCAAACGCCGCCTGGCCAAACAAGCCCAGGCCGACATCGAAGAATCCCGCCAGGCCATTGCCGCATACAAAGCCCAAATCGCGGAGCTGGAAGAGGAGATGCGGGAGGCCATGGAAGAGGTGCGCGAGCACTGGGCCGAGCGCCTGGAGGAAGTGGAAACCCTCACCCTACGGCCCTACAAGCGGGAGGTCGAGGTGGAAATGTTCGGCATCGTCTGGCTGCCCTTCCACCTTTTCCGCGTGGGCGACGAAGTGGCCGACGCGCCGGCTTTCGAGGAACCCCATGCCGATGCGGACTGAGCCGGGGACCGACGAGGCGGTCGCATGACCCCCGAGTGGCAGGCCCGGTTGGTGCTGTTCGGGGCCACTTTGGCCTACGGCCTGGTGCACTCGGCCCTGGCCGCACGGTCGCTCAAGCACGCCATTGCCCGCCGCTGGGGCGCGCGAGGGCTGCAAATGCACCGCCTGGCCTATAACGCCTGGGCCGGATTGTCCTTCCTGCCCTTGTTGTGGCTCTATGTCCGCATTCCCCACGACCGGGTGCTGTATGTGCTGCCCGCGCCATGGCGCTGGCTGGCCTTCGGGGTGCAGGGTCTGGGCCTGCTCATGGCGCTCGACGGCCTGCGGCGCATCGGCCCGGCCGCGTTTTTGGGCCTGGCGCCCGAGCGCGCGCATTTGACCTGCCGGGGTGTTTATGCCTGGGTGCGGCACCCCCTGTATGTGGGCAGTTTGCTGTTTTTGTGGGCCACGCCGGTGCTCACCCTCAACATGCTCGTGTTCTACGGCGCCCTCACCCTCTACCTGCTGGTGGGCGCATGGTGGGAAGAGCGCAAACTACGGGCCGACTTAGGCCCGGCCTACGACGCCTACCGGGCCGCGGTGCCCATGTGGTTGCCCCGCCCCCCGCGGCGCCCCCTGCCCTGCGACGGCTCCCCACGGCCCAAGAACCCGAGGCACGGCTGAAATGCCGCACCGCCCAGCGCCTCGCCCCACCCGCCACCCGCCAACCACCAACTTCCAACCTCCAAATGCCAACCCCCAACCTCCCCCTTCAAAAGCGCGCTGGCCCTACTTTTACACACATTTTCTGCCCACATCGGCGGCGGGCCGTTTGCTCGGCCGTGCAGTTCAAAATCCCCCTCCCCAACCCCTCCCCCTTCGTAAGG
>JALSPJ010000123.1 GCA_026985995.1 Anaerolineales bacterium | reverse complement strand
CACCGCCTTGGGGCGAGGCCCGGCCCTCTCCATCTTCGGCCGGTTGAATGCGCACGGTGACCTCGCCCACCGCGTCGATGCCCTCGGTGACTGCGTTGACCACATACTCCAGCAGCACGGGCTTGAGGCCCACCACCTGCTCGATGGCCTTGTAGACCGCATCCACCGGGCCGGTGCCCACCGCTGTGGCGATGTGCTCGCGGCCGTCGGGCCCCCGCAAGCGCACCGTGGCCGAGGGCATGCCCGTACCGGCCACCACCTGCGCGGCCTCCAGGCGGAAATACTCCGCCTCGGGGGGCAAGCCCCGCTCTTCCGAAACCAGGGCGATGAGGTCCGCGTCGGTGACGGTCTTCTTGCGGTCGGCCAGGCGCTTGAATTCCTGGAAGACCTGGTCCAGCTCTTCCCGGCTCAGGCGGTAGCCCAGTTCCTCCAGGCGCACCCGCAGCGCGTGGCGGCCCGAGTGCTTCCCCAACACCAGGCGGGATTTGGGCCAGCCCACCATTTCGGGCCGCATAATCTCGTAGGTTTGCTGGTGCTTGAGCATCCCATCCTGGTGAATGCCGGCCTCGTGGGCGAACGCGTTGGCCCCCACGATGGCCTTGTTGGGCTGCACGGCCATGCCCGTGATGCGGGCCACCATCTGGCTCACCCGCACGATTTGGGTGGTGTCGATGCCCGTCTCTAAGCCATACACATCGTGCCGCACCCGCAGGGCCATGACCACCTCTTCCAGCGCGGTGTTGCCAGCCCGCTCGCCAATGCCGTTGATGGTCACCTCGGCCTGGCGAGCCCCGGCCATGAGCCCGGCCAGGGTGTTGGCCGTGGCCAGTCCCAGGTCGTTGTGACAGTGCACCGAGACGATGACTTTCTCGATGCCCGGCGTGTTGTCGATGATGCCCTTGATGAGGCGGTAGAACTCGTTGGGGGTGGTGTAGCCCACGGTGTCGGGGATGTTGAGGGTGGTGGCCCCGGCTTCGATGGCCGCGGCCAGGACTTCGTACAGGAACTCGGGGTCGCTGCGGCCCGCATCTTCGGGCGAGAACTCCACATCGTCGGTCAGGGATTTGGCGTAGGCCACCATTTCCCGCACCCGCTGCACCACTTCCCGGGGGGTCATGCGCAGCTTGTACTTCATGTGGATGGGCGAAGTGGCCAGGAAAGTGTGAATGCGGGGCCGGGCCGCGTGGCGCACAGCCTCCCAGGCCGCGTCGATGTCGCTTTTGACCGCCCGGGCCAGCCCGGCGATGATGGGCACCCGGTGGCCGTTGCGCCGCGGGTCCGGGTTCCCCACCTCGATGGCAATGCGCCGTACGGCTTCCAGGTCGTCGGGCGAAGCGGCCGGAAACCCGGCCTCGATAACATCCACGCCCATGCGGGCCAGCGCGCGGGCAATTTGCAGCTTCTCGGCCGAGGTCATGGTCGCGCCCGGCGATTGCTCGCCATCACGCAGGGTGGTGTCGAAGATGCGCACATAGTTGGCGTGCGGCAAAGCCGTGGACATCGGGGACCTCCTGTTGAGGGGGGAAGTTTGAGGATGGAGGGTGGAAGTTGGAAGTTGGAGGGTGGAAGTTGGTGGTTGGAGGTTGGTGGTTGGAGGCAGGTTATGGTTCGCGCACTTCCCAGGTCTCGGGGTCGATTTCCACGGGGTCGATGAAGCTCATCATGCGCCGCAGTCTGCGGCCCACTTCTTCGATGGGGTGTTGGGCTTCGGCCCGGCGCTTTTGTTGGAACCACGGACGGCCCTGCGCGTTTTCTTCAATCCAACGGCGGGCAAAGGCCCCGCTTTGAATGTCGGCCAGGACTTCTCGCATGGCCTGGCGCACGCCTTCGCCAATGACCCGGGGGCCCGAGACATAATCGCCATATTCCGCGGTGTCGGAAACCGAATAGCGCATGTAGGTCAGGCCGCCCCGGTAGAGCAAATCGACGATGAGCTTGAGCTCGTGCAGGGTCTCGAAATAGGCCAGCTCGGGCTGGTAGCCGGCCTGCACCAGGGTCTCGAACCCGGCTTTGATGAGCTCCGACACGCCGCCGCACAGCACCGTTTGTTCGCCAAAGAGGTCGGTCTCGGTCTCTTCCTTGAAGGTGGTCTCCAGCACGCCGGCCCGGGTGGTGCCTATGCCCCAGGCATAGGCCAGGGCCACTTCGTGGGCCTGCCCGCTGGCGTCCTGGTGCACGGCCAGCAACGCGGGGGTGCCGCCGCCCTGCTGGAACACTTCCCGCACCCGGTGGCCCGGCGCTTTGGGCGCGACCATGCTCACATCCACGAAGTCGGGGGGCTGGATGGTGCCGTAGTGGATGTTGAAGCCGTGGGCGAACATGAGGGTTTGGCCCGGCCGCAGATGGGGCGCGATGTGCTCGGCATACACCTGGGGCTGCCGGGTGTCGGGCAGCAGCACCATGACCACATCGGCCTCCTGCACGGCCTGGGCCACGGGCAGCACCCGAAAGCCATCGGCCTGGGCGCGGGCCCACGAGCGCCCTTCGGGCCGCAGGCCCACCCGCACATCCACGCCGTTGTCGCGCAGGTTCTGCGCGTGCGCGTGGCCCTGGGAACCATAGCCCAACACCGCGACTTTGCGGCGCAAAATGGCCTCGGGGTTGGCGTCCTGGTCGTAAAACATGCGCGTCATGAGAAGCCTCCTGGGGAGAAGTGGAAGGTGGTGGTTGGTGGTTGGAGGTTAGAGGTTGGAAGTTAGAAGTTGGTGGTTGGTGGTTGGTGGTTGGAGGTGGTCAGCGGTGGGTGGGTGGTTGGGGGACCATGGCCCATCGTTGGCCTTGCCAGTCGAGCACCAGGGCCGGGCCGTAAACGGTGGGCAGGAT
>JALSPJ010000122.1 GCA_026985995.1 Anaerolineales bacterium | reverse complement strand
CTGGCCGCGCGGCGGCCCTGGCTGGCCCGGGGCGTGCTGGTGAGCGCGGCGTGGCTGGCCGCCTATGCCCGGCCCGAGATGCTGCTGGCCGTGGCTTTGCTGCTGGCCGAGACCGCCTGGGCCTGGCGGCGGGAGCGCCCACCAGGGCCCCGGGTGCGGGCCTGGCTGGGCGGCGTACTGCTGGTGGGGCTGCTCGCGGCCGCGCTGCTCGGCTGGCCCCTGCGCGAAGAGGGCCGCCTGGAAACCGCGTTTTGGCAGCATTTCACTTACCGCTGGGCCCCGGAATACGGCCTGTCGGGCGGGCGCTGGTCCCGCTGGCAGGAGATGCGGGCCCGGGTGCTGGGCCGGGGCGATTGGGCGGCCGCGGCAGGGCCCATCGTCCGGCATGTGGCCCGCAATGCGCTGGAGGCGGGGCCCAAGCTGGCGGCCCTGGTGCTGTTCCACGCGCCCCTCACCGCCGCGGTGGTGGCTGAAAGCGTAGCCTGGGGGCTGCTGGCCCTGGTTGGCAGCGGGGCCCTGGCGTGGTGGGCCCGTCGGAACCCGACGCCGGGCCGCGCGCCGCGGGGAAATCCGGCCCAGGCCGTGGTGGGCCGCGCGCTGGTGGCGCTGGTATTGCCCGCGGCGGGGAGTGTGGTGGTCATTTACCCCCGCCGGCATTATTTGCTGGCGCTGGCCCTGCTGATGTGGTTGGGCTGGGCCTGGTGGCTGGGCCCCGCGGCCGATGCGCTGCTCGCCCGGGTGCTGCGCGGCCGGGGGCCGCGTTGGGCTTTGGCCGTGGGGTTGGCGGCTCTGGCGCTGGTCACGCCGTCGGTGGCCGCGCGCTTCCCTTGCCCTGAGGCGCTGCCCCGGGTGGCCGGGCGGGCCGTGCCCCGGGCCTGGCTGTGCCGCATCACCGACACGCGGCAGGCCATTGTCGCGTTGCGGGCCGCAGCCCGCCAGCACGACGAACTGCGCCTGGCCATCGACGAAAACTATTGGGCGCGAAACCTGGAGGTTTACCTGCCGGCAGGGGTGCAGCGCACCCATCCCGCGCCCCGCACGGGGGAGCAATTGCTGCTGTGGCCCGTGGATGTCAGCGTGTTGGTCTATGGCCGCCCCTGGCTGGACCAGGCCGAGCGCCGCGCGGCGCTGGAGGAGATGGCGCGGCAGGGCGGGGCCGTGTATTGCACTTCGGGCCGGCCGTGGATTTTGGCCTTCCGCGAGGCCGTGGCCGTGCCGCTGGCGCGCTGCCCGTAGGGGAAGGGGAAGAAACCGCGGATGAACGCGGAGCAACGCGGATGAAGGGGCAAAAAACGCGAGAAGCGAGCAGCAAGTAGCGTTGGCGTGGGGTGGGATGTCATTTTGTACCGCGGCCCGCGAGATAGATTCGCCCCACCCGCAGGGCTTTTCCAGGCATAACGAAGTCACACAGAGGCACAGGGAACACAGAGGAACAGGACAAGAAAAATCACCTCTATACTCTCTGTGCCTCCGTGTGAAAATCCCAATCACTATCTGGCCGCGCTTCGCGCCGGGCCCGGCTGCCGAAAAGGTAAACCGCCAGAGGTCGCAGTCCGGCCTGCTTCAATTCTTCTTCTATGCGGCGTTTGGCTTTTTGAAGTAGCGCCGATGTGTGTCGCGCTGCATCCATGACCATGTTCCTCACATATTCCTTCGATACCCGCCGCCGATTTCGTAGAACAGCGCGGTGATTTGGCCCAAGGAGAGGTACTTGACCGCCTCCATGAGCACCGCGAACACATTGCGGTTCTGCCGCGCCGCGCGGCGTAGTTCTTCCTTCCAGCGCTCGGCTTCGCCGGCGTTGCGCTGCCAGAAGGCCCGCAGGTTGGCAATTTGCTGCCGTTTTTCTTCGTCGGTGCTGCGCACCACCTCGTCGGGTACCTGAATGGGCGAGCCATCGGGCCCCAGGAAGGTGTTGACGCCGATGATGGGGAGCCGGCCGCTTTCCTTCATGTACTCGTAATACATGCTTTCTTCTTGAATTTTGGCCCGCTGATACATGCGTTCCATCGCACCCAGCACGCCCCCGCGGCGGTCCAGGGCCCGAAATTCTTCCAACACCCGCCGTTCCACCAGGTCGGTCAAATAGCGGATGAAATACGAACCCTGCAGGGGGTTTTCGTTTTGCGTGAGGCCGTATTCCCGGTTGATGATGAGCTGAATGGCCACCGCGCGGCGCACCGATTCCTCGGTGGGCGTGGTGATGGCCTCGTCGTAGGCGTTGGTGTGCAGGCTGTTGCAGTTGTCCATGATGGCGTAGAGGGCTTCCAGGGTGGTGCGGATGTCGTTGAAGGCCAGCTCTTGCGCGTGCAGACTGCGGCCCGAGGTCTGGATGTGGTACTTGAGCTTTTGGCTGCGCGCGTTGCCGCCGTATTTATGGCGAATGGCTTTGGCCCAAATGCGCCGCGCCACCCGCCCGATGACCGCGTACTCCGCGTCCATGCCGTTGGAGAAGAAGAAGGAGAAATTGCGCAGGAAGTCGTCCAGCGGCAGGCCGCGGGCCAGGTAGAGTTCCACATAAGTGAAGCCGTTGGCCAGGGTGAAGGCCAGCTGCGTCACCGGGTTGGCCCCGGCTTCGGCAATGTGATAACCCGAGATGGAGACCGAGTAGAAGTTCCGCACCCGGTGCTGCACGAAGTATTCCTGAATGTCGGCCATCAGGCGCAGGGAGTATTCGATGGAAAAGAGCGCGGTGTTTTGGGCCTGGTCTTCCTTGAGAATGTCGGCCTGCACCGTGCCCCGGATGCGGGCCAGGGTTTCGGCCTTGATGTTCTCGTACACTTCGCGCGGCACCACCGCATCGCCGGGGATGCCCAGCAGCATGAGCCCTAAGCCGTTGTGCCCTTCGGGCAGGTCGCCGTGGTAACGGGGTTGGGGCACACCCCGCTCGCGGAAATAGGCTTCGATTTTGCGGCGGGCCTCGTCTTCCAGCCCGTGTTCCCGCAGATATTTTTCCACCTGCTGGTCGATGGCCGCGTTGAAGAAGAAAGCCAGCATCATGGGCGCGGGGCCGTTGATGGTCATGGAAACCGAGGTGTGCCGGTGGGCCAGGTCGAAGCCGGAGTAAAGCTTCTTGGCGTCGTCCACCGTGGCTACGCTCACGCCCGAGTTGCCGATTTTGCCATAAATATCGGGTCGCTCGTCGGGGTCATGGCCGTAAAGGGTCACCGAATCGAACGCGGTGGAGAGCCGCTTGAAGGGGTGGCCGTAGGCCAAGAAGTGGAAGCGGCGGTTGGTGCGCTCGGGCGTGCCTTCGCCGGCGAACATGCGGATGGGTTCCTCGTCGGGGTTCTTGAGGGGGTAGACCCCCGCGGTGTAAGGGAATTCGCCGGGCACATTTTCCTGCCGCAGCCAGCGCACCCGCTCGCCCCAATCTTCGGTCTCGGGCAGCGCGATGCGGGGGATTTTGTTGTGCGACAGGGTTTCCTTGTACATGGGCTGTTCGATGACCCGGTCGCGCACCTGATAGCGGAACACCTCGGCCCGGTAGCGGGCCATTTTCTCGTCCCAGGCTTCCAGTTGGGCCCGCACTTCGGGGTTTAGTTGGGAACCGACCTGTTCGGCCTCGCGCTCCAGCGCGGCGATGAGGGTTTCGTTGCCCTGGCGTTGGCGGAGGGCCTGGGCGGCCAAGCGCAGACTTTGCCATTCGCGGGCCAGCTCGGCCTGGGTGTCGGTTTCCCGGTTGTAGCGCTCGATGGTGTCGGCAATTTCGCCCAGGTAGTGCGCCCGCTCGGGCGGGATGAGGTAGCTCTTGCGGGGCAGGCGATAGTCGGCGGGGTATTGGGTGGGGAAGGCCACACCGGTTTTGGCCGCGATGCGGTCCAGAATGCCCCGGTAGGCCGTATCCATGCCCTGGTCGTTGAAATACGAAGCCATGGTGGCGTACACGGGCAGGGCTTCGTCGTCCAGGTCGAAGAGCATGTGGTTGCGGCGATATTGCTTGCGCACATCCCGCAAGGCGTCTTCCGCGCCGGGCTTGTCGAATTTGTTGATGATGACCACATCCGCGTAGTCGAGCATGTTGATTTTTTCCAGCTGGGTGGCCGCGCCGTATTCGGGGGTCATCACATACACGGCCACATCCACCAGGTCGACGATGGAAGTGTCGGCCTGGCCGATGCCGGTGGATTCCAGCACCACCAGGTCGTAACCGGCCAGCTTGGCCAGCTCCAGGGCCTCGCGCACCGCGGGGGAAAGGGCCGCGGACGCGCCCCGGGTGGCCAGGCTGCGCATGAAAACTCGAGGCGTGTAAATGGCGTTCATGCGGATGCGGTCGCCCAGCAGCGCGCCGCCGGTTTTGCGGCGGGTGGGGTCCACCGAGATGATGGCCACCCGCTTGTCGGGGAATTCGTTGACGAAGCGGCGGACGAATTCATCGACCACGGTGGACTTGCCCGCGCCGCCGGTTCCCGTAAAGCCCACCACGGGCGCGGTGGCGTGGCCGTTGGTTTGCGCGGCCAGGGCGTGCAGGCGTTGGTGCCAGGCGCGCCATTCCTCGGGGTGATTTTCGGCCAGGGTGATGGCCCGGGCCAGGGGCAGCGGCTCGCCGTGGAGCAGGTCGTGCAGGCGCTGGGGCTCTTGGGCGAAGATGTTGGGCAGGTCGAAGTCGCACTGCTGCAGCACATCGTTGATCATGCCCTGCAGGCCCATGCGCCGGCCATCGTCGGGGGAGTAGATGCGGATGCCGTGGCGGGCCAATTCCTCGATTTCGTGGGGCAGAATGGTGCCGCCGCCGCCGCCCACCACCCGCACATGGGCCAGGCCCACTTCGTTGAGGCGTTGGCGCAGGTAAGTGAAGAACTCCATATGGCCGCCCTGGTAGGAAGTGACGGCCACGCCCTGGACATCTTCTTCGATAGCGGCTTTGACCAGCTCGTCCACCGAGCGGTTGTGGCCCAGGTGGATGACCTCCGCGCCGGTTTGCTGCATGATGCGGCGCATGAGGTTGATGGCCGCGTCGTGGCCGTCGAACAGGCTGGCTGCGGTCAAAATGCGCACCGCGTGGCGGGGGCGATAGGGCTCGGGCCGGGATTGGGGTACGCTGGCGGCTCGGGTCACGGCAGAAGCAGCGGCTCGGGTCATGGCATTCCTCCATTCGCAGGGGAGAGGCCTAAGGCAGGGGGAGCAAGGCGGCGTAGCTGGGCAGCGGAGGCGCTACCGCGCCGCGTAGTCGCTCGGTTCCTCCAAAAGGCGCAGCTGTTCGCCCTCGGGCGATGCCGCGGGCAGGCATTTCTGGCGGTATTCTTCGCGCAGCGCGTCCAAAGGCAGCCATTGGCCATCGCGCTGGAAGTACCAATGTTCCCAACCGTTGCATGGTCGGCCGCCCAACAGGTGCTTGCCAACCTGGTGAATGGAGCCCTCGAAGCCATCGGCGGCCAGTTTGAGCTTGCCGTCGGGCCTGACATAAGCCACTTTTTGCGGGTCGCGCTGGAAGTAAAGCTTTTGCCCGGGTTGGATGAAGCCGGCTTCCACGAGTTGGGCAAAGGCCACCCGGGGGGCCAGGCGTTTTTTGTCGCGCACATCAAACACCGCGGGCAGCAACGGGGCCGGTTGCACCGCGTCGATGCGTTGGCGGGCGATTTCCACATAGGTCGGTTCGCGTTCAATGCCAATCCAGTGCCGGTGCAATTTTTTGGCCACTGCGCCGGTGGTTCCGGTGCCGAAGAAGGGGTCGAGCACCACATCGCCGACATTGGTGGACGCGAGGATGACCCGGTAGAGTAGCGCTTCGGGCTTTTGGGTGGAGTGGGCCTTTTTGCCGTTGATTTTGATGCGCTCGGCGCCGGAGCAAATGGGAAGTACCCAATCGCTGCGCATCTGTTTGCCGCCGTTGATTTCTTTCATGGCGTGATAATTGAAAGTGTAGCGGGCTTTTTTGTGTTTGGCGGCCCAAATCAGAGTTTCGTGGGCGTTGGTGAAACGCACGCCCCGGAAGTTGGGCATGGGATTGGTTTTGATCCAGACCACATCGTTCAAAATCCAGAACCCTAAATCTTGCATGATGGCCCCGATGCGGAAGATGTTGTGGTAGGTGCCGATGACCCAAAGGGTTCCCGTGTCTTTCAAAAGGCGTTGGGCGGCCTGGAGCCATTGCCGGGTGAAGCGGTCATATTCTTCCAGGCTGGAAAATTTATCCCACTCGTCGTCGACGGCGTCGACTTTGGTCATGTTGGGACGCCATAGCTCTTGCTGAAGTTGTAAATTATAAGGCGGGTCGGCGAAAATCATGTCCACCGACTTGGCCGGTAAGGTCTTCATGAGCTCAATGCAATCGCCCAGCAGGACCTGGTCAAGGGGCAGGGCTTGCGTCGTCATCGTACTGCTCCAAACGCTGCAAGATGAGGGCGGCCAGCTGCCGATAAGGGGGGCGTTCCTGAGCTTGAAAATAGCGGGCGAGGTAACGCAAAGTCGTCCCTTGGGGGAAGAGCACCTGCGCGATGCCCTTCTGCCAAAGTTCGTCGTGGGTCAAGAATTTGCGCCAGAGGCGTAGCGGCACCGCTTTGAGCTCCTGGAAGCTGGCCACGGGGTGGAGGTCCATGTTGACTTCGGGGAAGTCGGGAATCTCTTGACGCCAACGGGCAAGCCAGCTTAGCAATGCGTCCCATACTTCGGCATGGCCCAGGAAATGGAACAAATCTGGGCCGTAGAACAAATGCAGCTGGGCGCCTTGATAGAAGGCGGCCATTCTTTGCAATTCCGCGCGATAATATTCGCGGTTTTTCTGCAAAGCCGGGTCGATGAAATACAAGATGCCCGTAAGCCGGGGCCCATATCGCTGATATAAGACCTCTAACTTGGCCTCGAAATTGGCCATCTGCCCGCGTTTTTTGGTCGAATCGTGGTCATCGCGCACTTTTTGTTCGATGAAGTAATAATGATTCGCCCGGGCATCTCGAAAGAACTGGTCCAAAGCCAGGTTTTCTTCCACTAAGCGGTGCTCCGACGGCGGGAATACATGATACCCCATTTCCTGGAGCAAGCGCCTTAGCAGCTGCTCTAATGCATCGCCAAAACGGATTTCGTGGGACTGCAGCAAATTTTGGACCAGTTTGGCCCGCGGCGTTGTGGGGCGAAACAAGCCCAGATAACGCTCGGGGTATTGGGCCACTTTGCGCAACAAAGCCGCCCGGTCGCCGGCAAAAACATGGGTATTCAAAATCTGGGCGACTTGTGTGTAGTCCATGCGCCCCTTACCCTAAGATGCACGCTTGTCCTTCGTCCAGCGCCACACCCGCCGCCAGAGGGCCCGCGCCTGGGCATAGCGCACCCGGGGGGCCATGACCGCGTGGGCCGCGGCATCGGCCGCACGCTCGGCCTGTTGCTGCCAGGCGGTCAGCTGTTGGCGCAGGCGCGCGGTGTAGCGCGGCAGCGCGGCGTAGGCCCGGGGCCAGCGCAACGCCAGCCACACCAGCAGCGCCAGCACCGGCAGGCCCAGCACCACCAGCCCGCCGGCGAGGCACATGACCACCAGGGCCGCGGCGTGGGCCACGGTGTTGGCCGAGGCCCGCGCGATGATGACGGCCAGGGCCACCACCACGGCCATACCCACCAGCATGGGCAGGGCAATCTGCCAGGCCAGCGCGCGGCGGTGGGCCTGGATGCTGGGTTGGGTGGTTTTGGGGGTGGGTTGTACGGCGTCTCTCATCTTATCTCCAGTGCGTATAGTCAGACAAACAGCCAACTTCCAACTACCAACTACCAACCTCTAACAACCAATTTCCACTCCCTGCTCAGATTATACCATCCCGCGGTACAATAACCCATGCCCATCGTTTTTGCCCGGGCCCCTGCCCCGGCGCATACCCTGCTGCTGGAGGTCGCCATGAGCCAAACCCCGACTGCCGACGCGCCCATTCCTCAGGACCTGCTGGAAATTTTGCGCTGCCCCGCGTGCGCGCCCGAAGGCCGGGAAGGCCTGCTGGACCTGGTGCACAACGCCTGGCTGGTGTGCCGGGAGTGCGGGCGCAAGTATCCCATTCGCGAGGGCATTCCGGTGATGCTGGTGGAAGAAGGCGACAAATGGCAGAACACGCCGGTCGACGACCTGCCCGTGCCGCCGCCCGAGGCTTGAGCCCGCAGCAGGCCCTGGCCGCGCTGCAAGCCGCGCTGCGGGCGCACGACGACGCGGCCGCGGAGGCCGCAGCCTTGGCCTTGGCTGCCCACCCCCGGGCCGCGTGGCCGGCGCTGCAGCCCTGGCTGAACCACGCCGACCCGGACCGCCGTTGGTGGGCCGTGCGCACCCTGGCCGCCCTGCCTCAGGCCGGGGACGACATTCGCCGCGCGCTGGCCCAACGCCTGCACGACCCGGACCCCGCGGTGCGGCAGGCCGCGGCCCTGGCCCTGCGGCATCACCCCACGCCCGAGGCGCTGCCGGCGTTGCTGGACTTGCTGGCCCAGGCCGACCCGCTCACCGCGGGGCTGGCCGCCGACGCGCTGGCCGCGTTGGGCGCGGACGCGGTGCCCGCGCTGCTGGAAACCCTGCGCGCCGGCCCACCCCAGGCCCGCCGGGAGGCCGCGCGCGCCCTGGCCGCTATTCAAGACACGCGCGCCATTCCCGCGCTGTTTGCCGCGCTGGACGACCCTTCGCCTCATGTGACGGCCTGGGCCGAAGAGGCCTTGCAGCGCATGGGCGTGGGCATGGTCTTTTGGACCTCGCCCTGAACCCGCGGCGCGGCCCTGGTCGGGTTGTCAGCCCGGAACGCGGCGCGCGCCCGGCCGTTCGCGGAGCCTTTCCCCCAAATGAGGCCGCCTATGCCCGAGCAGCCCCTGGTCTCCATCGTCACGCCTTCGTACAACCAGGCCGCGTTTTTGGCCCAAACCATGGCCGCGGTGCTGGGGCAAGATTATCCCCGCATTGAGTACATTGTGGTCGATGGCGGCTCCACCGACGGCACGGTGGACCTGCTGCGGCGTTACGACCGCTGCTTGGCGTGGTGGGTTTCGGAGCCCGACCGGGGACAAACCGATGCGCTCAACAAGGGCTTTGCCCGGGCCCGAGGCCGCATTTTGGGTTGGCTCAACGCCGATGACCTTTACGCGCCTTACGCGGTGCGGGAGGCGGTGGCGTTTTTGCAGGCGCATCCTGAGGTGGGCCTGGTGTATGGCGACGCGGCGTATATCGACGAAGAGGGATGGGTGCTGGGACGCTATCGGGCCGGGCCCGCGGATTATGCCACGCTGCTTTCGGGCCGGGTGCCCATTGCTCAGCAGGCCGCGTTCTTCAGGGCCGAGCTGTGGCAGCAGGTGGGCCCCCTGGACCCCAACTTCTTTTTCGCCATGGATTACGACCTGTGGGTGCGCCTGGCGAAGGTGACCCGCCTGGCGTATGTGCCCCGCTTGTGGGGGTACTATCGGCTGCACTTGCAGGCCAAGACTTTCGCGGCCGGCGACCGCTGCTGGCCCGAGATGATGCAGGTGTTCTACCGGGAGGGGGGCCGCCCATGGCAGCGCATGGCGCTCAAGTATGCTTTGCGGCGGGCCATCGAGCCCCTGTGGAACCGGCGTTGGCGGCGCTGGTTGCGCAAGGCCCGGGCCCGGGCCACCCGGCGGGTGCAGGTTCCGCCCATTTCGCCCGCAACCTGCCGCCCCGCACCCCAGGAAGCCTGAGGCCATGCCCACCCTCGTGTTCAACAAGCCGTATCGGGTGCTTTCGCAGTTCACCGACCCGCAAGGCCGGGCCACGCTGAAGGATTTCATCCCTGTGCCGGGGGTGTACCCCGCGGGGCGGCTGGATTATCGCTCCGAAGGGTTGCTGGTGCTCACCGACGACGGGCGGCTGCAGCACCGTTTGACGCACCCGCGCTTCAAGTTGCCCAAGGAGTATTGGGTGCAGGTGGTAGGGGAACCGACGCCCGGGCAGTTGCAGCGGCTGCGGGAAGGGGTGATGGTGGACGGCCGGTGGGTGCGTGCGGTACAGGTGGCGCGAATGCCCGCGCCGCGTTTGTGGCCCCGGCAACCCGCGGTGCGTGAGGAACCGACGGCCTGGCTGCGGCTGGTGCTCACCATGGGGCGCAAGCATCAGGTGCGCCGAATGACCGCCGCGGTGGGCCTCCCCACGGCGCGCTTGGTGCGCTGGGCCGTGGGGCCGCTTACGCTGCACGGCCTGCAACCGGGACAGTGGCGTTATCTCACGCCCACGGAGGAGGCGCGTCTGCGCCGCCTGCTGGGCCTGGCGCGGAGGCGAGGATGAAGGCCGGGGTGCGGCGCCCATGTCGCGGGTTCGCGGGGGTGGTGCTGGTTGGGGCGCTGGTCGCCTGGTTGGGCCTGGGCCCGCGGGCACCCTGGCTGGCCGGCGCGGACTATTCGGATTATCTCATCGCCCACGCGCCGCAGGTCGCCTTCGTGCGGCGGGCCGTGGCCGCGTGGCGCACGCTGCCTTTGTGGTCGCCGGTGTACAATGCCGGCTATCCGCTGTATGCCAACCCTTTGGCCAGCCCGGCGTATCCACCCGGGTGGGTGGCTTATTTGCTGCCCGTGCCTTGGGGGTTGAATTTGGCGCTGCTGTTGCACCTGGCGTGGGCGGTGGTGGGCTGGGGCTGCTGGGCCCGGGGGAAAGGGCTCCGCGCGTGGCCGTGGTTTGGACTGGTGGCCGGGATGTTGCC
>JALSPJ010000121.1 GCA_026985995.1 Anaerolineales bacterium | reverse complement strand
GGCCTACTACTATCGGGCCCTGCTGCATTTGGAACTGGGTGAAAACGACCAGGCCTTGCAGGACCTGGACAAAGCCATCGAGCAAAACCCTCATTTCGCCGAGGCCTTTGCCGCCCGGGGCAATGTGTATTTGAGCCTGGGGCGCCCGGCGTCGGCCATCGAAGACTTCAACAAAGCCCTGCAATTCGGGCTGGCCGACGAAGCCAGCGTGTTCGTCAATCGCGGCCTGGCTTACTTCCAGATGGACATTTACGATTTGGCCGAGCAAGACTTCAAGAAGGCCCTGGAACTGGACCCTGAATCCGAGGCCGCGTGGTTCAACCTGGGCAGTTTGTATCTCAAACAGGGCGACAACCAAAAGGCCCTGGAGGCGTTCCAAAAGGCCGCGGAGCGCAATCCCGACATGGCCGCCATCTACTTCAACCGGGCTGTGGCCTACGCCAACTTGGGGAAGGTCGACGAAGCCATCGCCGACCTGGAGAAGTACCTCACCTTCCCCATCACCCACAACGCCCAGCTGCAGGCCCAGGCCCTGCTGGAGCGGCTGCGCAGCGGTAAGCCCATCGAACTGGACGCCGACGCCGCAGCAGACGCAACGCCCACGCCATAGGGGTGTTGTCTCCAAGCGTCGGATGTTTTTTGACAGGGAAAACCTTTGGCGAAAATGGGCGCCTCGGTTATAATAACCCCGTTTTCGGAACGCTCACCGCAACGCTGGCCGTAGGTTCCCCCGAAGGTTTTGCGGCCTTGCGGAACCCGGGCCCGTCGCCGAGGCCAGGGGCCTTCATCTCACGCAGAGGAGCGCGGTATGGCTGAAGCCAAGCAAAGCAGTGTCGTACGCGTCGCAGTGCGCGTGGCCGGGGTGGTGCTCGCCGCGCTGGTGCTGTGGGGCGCCATGCTGCTCTATCAGAGCCAGCAGCCCCCGGCCCAGCCGCTGGAATTCAACCACCAGCGCCATGTGCAAGATTTGGGGATGTCGTGCTTGTTCTGTCATTCCAACGCCCAGCGCGGGGTGAGCGCCGGGCTTCCTTCGTTGACCAAATGCATGGCCTGCCACAACAACATCGAGCCCACCACGCCGGCGTTGCAAACCCTGCAGGCTTATGCCGAAAAGGGCGAGACCATCCCCTGGGTGCCGGTGGCCATGCAGCCCGATTTCGTCTACTTTAGCCATCGGCCCCATGTGAACGCCGGCGTGGCCTGCGAAACCTGCCACGGCGAAGTGGGGCAGATGACCGTGGCCGAGCCCATCAAGAACCAGAACATGGGCTGGTGCCTCAGCTGCCACAAAAATTCGGTCGATGCCGAGCACTTCGTGAAGCTCTCTGACTGCGCGACCTGCCACAAATAGCCGTGTATCCGCCATCGGGCGGGCACGGCTTTTTTGTGAACCGCAACCCGTTCAAGGAGACAGGGACGCATGAGCCAAGACAAGAAACTCACTCGCCGCGATGTGTTGAAACTGGCCGGTGTGGGGGGCGCGGTCGCGGCGGTGCTCTCGGGCTGCGGGCCCATGTCCCGCTATGTGCGCCGTAAGCCCTACACCGATATGCCCGAGTTCCAGCTGCCGGGCGAAAGCGTGTATTTCGCCACCCTGTGCCGGGAGTGCCCCGCGGGCTGCGGCCTGGTGGTGCGCACCGTCGAAGGCCGGGCCGTCAAGGTCGAAGGCAACCCCCAGCACCCGGTCAACCGGGGCCGCACCTGCGCCCGGGCCCAGGCCAGCCTGCAAGGCCTTTATGACCCCGACCGGCTGCAGGGCCCGCGCGCGGCCCAAAAACGGGGCAGCGGCCAGTGGGCCAGCATCTCGTGGGACGACGCGGTCATCTGGGTGGCCCAGGCCCTGCGCGCCGGGCCTAAGACCCAGTTCCTCCTGGGCCTGGTGCCCGACCATCTGGCCGACCTGGTGCGCGAAATTGCCGCCGCCATCGGCGCACCCGAGCCCATTCGCTTCGGCGGTTTGGCCCTCTTCGAGGCCCGGCGCACCCTCATGCGGGCCATGGAGGCCGTCATTGGCCAGGCAGCCTTGCCCCACTTCGACCTGGCCCAGGCCGACTTCGTCGTCTCCTTCGGCGCCAACTTCATGGAAACCTGGCTCTCGCCCGTGGCCTTCAACCGGGCCTATGGCCACATGCGCCGCGGCCGCCCGGGGCGGCGGGGCCTGCTGGTGCATATCGAACCCCGCATGTCCCTCACCGCGGCCAGCGCGGACAAATGGCTGGCCGCCAAGCCGGGCACCGAGGGGAAAGTGGCCCTGGCCATTGGCCGCCTGGCCGCGGAAATGCGCGACGGCCAGGTGCCCGCGGTCTTCGATGTGGACCCCGGGGCCATTGCCGAAGAAGCCGGGGTGGAGCTGGCCCTGCTCGAAAAGGTGGCCAAATACTTCGCCGAGGCCGAGCGCCCGCTGGCCATTCCCGGCGGCGCGGCGTTGGCCTACAGCAACGGGCTGGAAACCGCGCAGGCCATTTTGGCCCTCAACGCCTGGGCCGGCAACTTCAACCGGCCCGGCGGTGTGCAGGTGCTGCCCGCGGCGCCCCTGTATGAGGAACGGGGCGCGGCCTCGCTGCAAGACATGGCCGAGCTGGTGCGCCGCATGAAGGCCGGCGAAATCGAGTACCTGCTGGTGCACGGCACCAACCCGGTCTTCGAGCTGCCCGCGGGGTTGGGCTTCGCCGAGGCCCTCGCGCAGGTGGGCACGGTCATCTCCTTCTCGCCCTTCTACGATGAAACCGCGGCCGCGGCCGACTACATCTTCCCCGACCACACGCCGCTGGAATCGTGGGGCTATCAAAAGGTGCGTTTGGGAACCGACCGCATGGCCGTGACCGCGTCGCAGCCCGTGGTGGTGCCCCTTTACGACACCAAAGCCACCGCGGATGTGCTGCTGGCCGCGGTG
>JALSPJ010000120.1 GCA_026985995.1 Anaerolineales bacterium | reverse complement strand
AGGACGCCGGACGCCATGCGGTCGTCGTATGGCAGCTGGAGCACTGCCCCTGGAAGTGGTTGGCCGGCCGGTCCGGCAGGTGGCACGAAATACAATCCGTCGCGCCCGCCGCGGCATGGTCGAAGGCAACCACCTGGTTCCACCCCGCGGGGGTGTGGCAATTGACACACGCGCCGGCAAAGTGCTGCGCGGGCTTATCCTGCTGATGGCAGCCCTCGCAGGTTTCGGGCAGGCCGACGAACTGGTTGTCCACATGGCACGACAGGCACGCGGTCGTGGCGTGCTTACCTTCCAGGGGGAAGAACTGGTGCTTGACCGCGCGCAATTGCCCCTGGCCCGCGGCAGCCAGCTCCGCGGCCGAGGCCGAGAGGGGCACCTGGGTCAAGTCGGCCACAGGGGGCGCGGTCGTCGGTTCCCCGGGAGAGGGACCCGCGGCAAACGAAGGCCCCGGTGCGCCGCTACACGCGGCCAGGGCCAACACCCACAACCCGACCCCTACCACAACAAAGCCCGATCGCCATTTTCTCAACATGAGCGCCTCCTGAGCCGAGGATGAACACGGCATTAGGAAGACGCTCGGGGCCGGGAAAAGTTACACCGAATTGGACGGCTCTTCGGGGGAAAGGAGCTCGGCCGGGAAGCCAGCCAGCCACAACGCCTCGAGCACGGCTTCGCGGCCCTGGGGCTCGATGAGGGCCGCGGTGGGACCCAACACCCGCAGCACATGGCGCGCCGCGGGGGAACGCTGCAGCGCGGCCAGGGCCTGAGGCGCGGGCAACAGCACCACCCACCCCACTTGCACCCGGGCCGCGGGCTGGCCCTGCAAGGCCCGAGCCACGGCCTGGCCCACCGCGGGAGGCCAGGCCTCCACATGCGCGGCCAGCCAGCGCTGCACCGCGGCCGGTTGCAGGCCCTGCTCCCGGGCCCGGCGCAGGGCCTCGGCGGTGAGGCGGTAGGTCAGCCCGGCGGTAGGGTTCCAGCCCTGGGGGTGGGTGAGCCGGGCGATTTGGTAATGCACGGCCCGGGGCGCAGTCCAGGGCACCTCCACCAGGCCGCGGCCCAACCAGCGGGGGCGCGCCTCCTCCGCGGGCAGGCCGGCCGCCTCGGGCGCGCGGTCGTCCAGCAGCGCGGGGGCCCAGGTCGTCAGGCGAAACGCGGTGGCCGGGCCGTCGGGTTCCCCGGCGGCCAAATCGACCAGGCCCAACCAGTGCGCGGGGCCGGTGAGCCAAAAGCGCACCAGCGCGCCGTCCACCTCGTCCCAATGCTCAAAGCCCTGCAAATACGCGCCGTCCGCGGCCCGGCGGATGTACCAGGAGGAAAAATCCTGCGGCGCGGGGCGTTGGAAGTGGGGTTCGTTTTCCCGCACCGCGGCCACGAAGGCCTCCAGGTCCCACCAGGTGTGGGGGGGCAAGGCCCGCAGCCAGGCCCACAGGCGAGCCCGGGCCGCGACGGGGTCGTTTTCCCAGGGGCCCTCGAAGCGCAGGTGGGGCAGGGCGCGCAAATCGTTGACCTGGGGGGCGGTGCGCCAGGCCTGCAGCGCGTCCCACCACGCCTGAGGGAGGGGCGCGGTCAGCCATTGACCCACGGCTTGGCGCTGCAACTGGCCCTGGGCGTCGAGCAGGCCCAGGGCGCGCCACAACCCCCGCAACCAGGCAGCCGCGACCCGCCAGCCGGGCGGCAGGGGCAAGGCCTCCCACCCGCGGCCGGACCGCACCCAGGCCAGGGCCCGTACCCACACCTGCAGCGTGACCCAGGGCCGGGCTGGTCGGGGATGGGCGTAGGCCCCTTCGGACGCGGGATGGCCCCAGGTGGGTTCCCCCGCCTCACCGCGAGACCTGGGGCCGGGCAACGGCAAGAGCAACGCCACATCGCCGGGGATGTAGGCGTGTTCCACCAACCCCTGGGGCGTTTCGAGAAAGGCCCGGCCGATGAGGGCCCGATACCACAGCCACTCGGCGGGGGATTGGGGATGCAAGTGCGGGGCTTCGGCCCGCCGGCGGGCAGGGGGCAAATCGCGCAGGGGGCCGTAGCGGCGCTCGAACAGGGCCCAGGGCATCTTGTCCCCGCGGCGGTGCAGGGCCGCCAGCGCGGCCTGGGCGGGGCCGGGCAGGGCTTCCCACATGGCCAGCACCCGAGACGCGTCCAACAGGGCCGCGGCCAAGGCTTCGGGGTCCAGCGGCGGCGGCTGCAGGCCCCAGGCTTCGGCCACCAGGGCCCGAAAGTCGCTATCGGCCTGACGCAGGCGGGCCAGCAGGGTGAGCATGGGCGGCTTCCGCAGGGGTTGCGCGGCGCACCACCGCCAGCGCGGCGGGCAACACTTCTACCCGCAGGCGGCGCACATCGTCGTGGGGGGCGGCGAAAATCTCGCCATCCATGTGGATGGCCATACCCCGGTCGGTGTGCACTTCCAAACGGCGGAACGCATGGCCCCGAATGAAGGGGAAGCGCCACTGGGTGCCGCGCATGAACTCGGGCAGCAAACGGAACATGGTCCAGCGCGAGACCCCGGGCACCAGCAGAGAGTGCAGCAGGCCGTCGTCGGGGCGAGCGTGGGGCGCAATGTGGAACCCGCCACCTTCCCGGGGGCCGTTGCACAACACCAGCATGAGGAACCCGGCCTCCTCGGCCTGGTCATCGACCACCAGTCGGGCCTGCCAGGGCTGATGGTCGAGAAAGATGGTTTGCAGCACGGCCACCAGGTAGCGGGCAAAGCCCCGCAGCGGTAACACCCGGGAGCGGATGGTGACGATGGCATCGAAGCCGATGCCAAAAGTATTGCCCCAAAACGCGGTGCGGCCCAAATTGTCGTGCACCCGCCCCACATCAATGGGTCGGGCCACCCCGTCCAGGGCCCAACGCACCGCGGCCTGGGGGTCTCGGGGCGCGCCCATGGCAAAGGCGAAATCGTTGCCC
>JALSPJ010000119.1 GCA_026985995.1 Anaerolineales bacterium | reverse complement strand
TGGCCCAGCACCTCGGGGCGCTCCGATTGGGCGACCTTGATACCGCCCAGACCGGCCTCACCATAGTTGGCCGCGCCGCCGCTCAGCACCTGCATGACGCCCAGCTGAATGGGCTCATCCGGGCCGACCTCAACGCAGCCCCATTCGTCCGTACAGGTGGCTTCGGCCATCGCGCCACCTTCTTCCTTGGCCGCCTCGGTAGCCTCAGCCTTGGGCGCCTCGGTAGCCTCGGCCTTGGGCGCCTCGGTGGCCTCGGCCATTTCGCCGCCCTCGGCCTTGGGCGCTTCGGTCGCGGCCTGTTTGCCGCCACCACACGCGGCCAGCGCCAGGGCCAGCATGGCCACAAGCGCCAGTACGATGAGCCAATGTTTCTTGCTCATCTCTTCTCCTCCGACTTGGGATTCCACCCACCGGGTGGTGCCTCTATTGTACGCAAAAATGCTTGGGCGTCAAGTGCCCAGGATTTTTTAGCACTTTGGGGCCCAAAAACGGCCGCCGCCTGCCTCATCATCGGCACGGACCATGTCAAAGCGGAAGATTTTAACGCCTTTATGCCGCCATTTTGTTTCACTTCTTAAGGGCTCAATCTGGCGTCCTCGGGCCCGGGACCAAGGCCCGCCGCGTCCCCTGCTGACGGCAGCGGGCCTCGTCGAGGTTTCCTCGCCGGCGCGCTTACGCCTCGATGCGCGTGCCCAACACCTCCAGGAATTTGGCCATCCACGCGGGGTGAGCCGGCCAGGCCGGTGCGGTCACCAGGTTGCCATCCACCACTGCGTTGCTGAAGGTGGCGTTGGGCGGCACAATCTCCGCGCCGGCCAGGCGCATTTCGTTGAAAATGGCCGGATAGCCCGTCACCCGCTTGCCTTGCAACGCGCCGTCCACCGCAGCCAGCAGCTGCCCGCCGTGGCAAATGGCCGCGATGGGCTTGCCGGCTTCCACGAAATGGCGCACAATGGCCACCACTTCCTCATGCAAGCGCAAATATTCGGGCGCCCGCCCGCCGGGAATGACCAACGCGTCGTACTTGGCCGGGTCGACTTTGTCGAAGTCGTAATTCAGGGTAAAGTAATGCCCCCGCTTTTCGCTGTAGGTTTGTTCGCCTTCAAAATCGTGCACCGCGGTAATCACTTTCTCGCCGGCCTTCTTGTTGGGACACACCGCGTGCACCGTATGCCCCACCATCTGCAGCATCTGGAAGGGCACCATGGTCTCGTAATCTTCGGCATAATCGCCGGCCAACAGCAAAATGCGCTTTGCAGCCATCAGAAGCCTCCTTTTGGTGCGGAAAGCCGAAACCAAACACGAAAGTCATCAAAAGGAACACGGACGGCGCGGCAAAGTCGCGAGACCAGGCCGCCCAGGCGCGAGACCGGGATGGTGGGGGAAGACAGGGGGCCAAACAGGCACGGCTCCGGTCTCAGGCCTCTTCCCCCTGAGCAGGCCAGGTTTGACCCACCAAAAAGCGGGGCCGCGGGGCCAGGGCCTGCCCGGCCAGCTGCCCACAACCGGCCTGGATGTCGATGCCCCGCCGCAAGCGCACGGTGCACGGCACGCCGGCCGCGCGCAGCACCGCGCAAAAGGCCCGCGCCCGTTCGCGCGTGCTGGCTCGCCCCGCATAGCCAGGCGTGGGGTTCAGGGGAATGAGATTGACATGGGCCAACAGGCCCCGCAACAAGCTGGCCAGTTTGGACGCCTGCTCGGGTGTGTCGTTGACCTCGTGAATGAGCGCCCACTCAAAGGTCACCCGGCGGTGGGTGGCCGCGATGTATTCCCGCACCGCGTCCATGATCTCCTGCAAAGGCCAGCGCCGGGCCACGGGAATGAGCCGGGCCCGCAGCGCGTCGTCGGCCGCGTGCAGCGACACGGCCAGGTTGTATTGCTTGCCTTCCCGGGCGAACTGGCGAATGCGGGGCACCAGCCCCACCGTGGAGACGGTGATGCGCCGCGCGCCCAGGCCGAACCCCTGGGGGTGGTTCAAAATGGCCAGGGCCCGCATGGTGGCCTCGTAATTATGGAAGGGCTCGCCCATGCCCATGACCACGATGTTGGTCACCCGCTCGCCCTGCTGCCGCAGCCAGCGCGCGTAATACACCACCTGCTCGACGATTTCCCCCACCTGCAGGTTGCGCAGCAGCCCCAGCTGGCCCGTGGCGCAAAACACGCAGCCCATAGCGCAGCCCGATTGGGTGGAAATGCACAGGGTGCGGCGGCGCACATACCGCATGCGCACGGTCTCCACCACGGGCCCATCGGGCAGGCGAAAGAGGGTCTTGTGGGTCTCCCCGTCACGCGAGACCTGCTCGTGGGTCGGCGTCAGGCGCTGGAACACGAACTGCTCAGCCAGGGCTGTGCGCAGCCCTTTGGGCAGGGTGGAAAACGCCTCGGGCCGGGGCCATAAGTGGCGGTACAGGCCTTCCCAAATTTGCCGCGCCCGGTAGCGCGGCTGGCCCTGCTGCCGCACCCAGGCCTCCCATTCGTCCAGGGTCAAAGCATACACATGCCGGCGGGCTTCGGCCATGGGCAACACCTCCTGGCTGTGGCTTTCCCATGGTAGGCCGAAGCGGGCTGTTTGTCAACCGCGGCGGGGGGTCGAGTGTCTTTCAGTTTAGTAGGCGCGGGTACCGGCTTGTCATAAATTTCCGCCAGGCGTTCAATTGAGACGGAGGCGGTGCCGCAAACGCAAAAGGGCTGGCCCGGTCGGAACAGGGCCGGCCAAAAGCGGGACATGGGCTTGCAACCAGGCCCCTGGGTCCGCCCTACGCCGGGAACAGCCCCGAGACTGGCCCTCGGCCGCGTCGCTGGCCGTCGAACCCCAGGCGGCTGCGTCCCGGGCGCGGTCCGCACCGGCCCCGAAGCCGTCGGCCCGGGCGCACAAGCAGCGGCGCAAGAAGGCGAAGCGCAAGCGGCGTTGAGGGCTGGTG
>JALSPJ010000118.1 GCA_026985995.1 Anaerolineales bacterium | reverse complement strand
GGGGCGGTGGCAAAATCCCAGAGGGCCTGGTAGAGGTCCCGGGGGGCGTCGTGGTGGCGGGCGATGTTGGTCCAGTTGGGGCGGGTGCCGTCGTAGAAGGCGGCCGGTCGGCTCGCGGCCCGGGCCTGGCGGAAGGCCTCGTCGAGCAGGTGAAAGGCGAAGGCCCCCTGGCGGGTGAGGGAGATGGTGTTCTGGTCGCCGGTGACGACGATGAGCATGTCGGGGGTGGCCGCGCCCAAGGCCACGGCGCGCGGACCGCTGGCCAAAACGAAGGGCGCGTCGCTCATCGGGTCACCTCGTTGCCGTCGCCGGTGATGATGATGCTCTGGTGCACGGAGCCGCCGATGGACACGCTGCGGGCGCCGGGGGCCTGGATTTGGGCCACAAGGCGGGCCAGGTCCGCGGCCAGGGCCGGGTCGGCGCGCAAGAGCGCTTCCAGGTGTTGGCGCAGGGCCGCCTGGGCCGCGGGGTCCTGGGGCCGGGCGGCCGCGTTGCGCACGGCTTGCCAGGCCTGGGGCCGGGCTTGCAGCTGGGGGCGCAGGCGGTTCCACAGGGCCTGCACCTTCTTCCAGGCGGCGCGGGCCCCTTGTTTGCCCAGCTCGCCGGCCGCGGCTTCACCGGCCTTGAGCAAATAGGGCAGCACGGGCAACAGCAGGGCGACGATTTCCTGGGCCTGGATGGGCATGGTCACGCTTCTCCGGCGGGGTTCAGCAGGGCGCGCAGCGCGTCCCAGCGGGGGTCGGTGGTGGCGGTGGTGTGCCCGCAGTCGGTTTCGTTGCGGTCCGCGCCGCACACCGGGCACAGGCCTTTGCAGTCGGGGCTGCACACGGGGCTGATGGGGATGTCGAGGATGAAATACTCGCGAATCAAGGGCGCCAGGTCCAGAATGCCAGTGTAGGGGTAGCGCAGGCCTTCTTCGCTCAAGCCCTTGTCGTTGAAGGCGTAGAGTTCCTCGAAATCGGCCACCAGGTGCTGGTGGAAGGGTTTGAGGCAGCGGGCGCAAACCTGGGGCGTGTCGGCTTCCACATGCACCTGCACCAGCAGGCCCCGGGCCGTGCGGGAAACGGTGGCCACGCCCTGCACGGCCCGCACTTCCAGGTCGTCTAAGCGCATGGAAGCCACGGCCAGGTCGAATTCCCGCTGATAGCCCACGGCTTCGGCGGCGATGAAGCCCACATTGAGGCGAAAGGGATTGAACCCGGTCATGGGAACACCTCCCGGGTCGGCAAGGTGCCCTCATTATAGCACGGCCCGCGGGGCCGTTGACGCCGGGCGGGGCCTTCGGTAGAATGAACGGCACAGCCGGCGCGCGCCGGCCCAACCGGAGGTGTTCCCCATGAGTGAACGGCAAGTGGAAAAAACCGCCACGCTGAAGCTGCGGGGCCAGGTCTATACCGTGCCCGCGGGGCTGCGTATTCGCGAGGCCATCCAACACATCGGCCTGACGCCCGAGTCGTACCTGCCGGTGCGGGATGGCGAACTGGTGCCCGACGACGAGCGCCTCAAGCCCGGCGACGAGATTCGCTTGGTGGCCGTGATTTCGGGCGGATAGGGAGGAACCATGCGACGCTGCAAGAAGTGCGGTGCGCCGGCCGTCATCTACATGCGCCAGCACCGCCTGGGGCTGTGCAAGGCCCACTATCTGGAATGGTTCGTGGAGCAGACCGAGCGCACCATCCGCCGCTATCGCATGTTTCGGCGGGACGAGAAGCTTTTGGTCGCGGTTTCGGGCGGCAAGGATTCCCTGGCCGTGTGGGATGTGCTGTGGCGTTTGGGCTACCAGGCCGACGGGTTGTACATTGCTTTGGGCATCGACGGCGGCATCGGCTACTCGGCCGAATCGCAGCGCCTGGCCGAGAAGTTCGCCCAGGAGCGGGGCCTGACGCTGCACATTGTGGACATTCCCGGCGAGTATGGGCTGGGCATTCCCGAGCTGGCCCGGCGCTCGCGGCGGGGCAAGGGCAAGCCCTGCTCGGTGTGCGGCCTGGTGAAGCGCCACGAGATGAACCGCATGGCCCACGACATGGGCTACGATGTGCTGGTCACGGGCCACAACCTGGACGACGAGGTCGCGGTGCTGTTTGGCAATGTGCTGCAGTGGCAAATGGGCTACATCGTGCGCCAGGGGCCTGTGCTGCCCGAGGAACCGGGCTTCGCGCGCAAGGCCAAGCCCCTGGTGCGCTTTTACGAGCGGGAAACCGCGGCCTACGCGTTGCTGCGGGGCATCGAGTATATTTACGACGAGTGCCCCTTCGCCCAGGGGGCCAAGTCCATTTACTACAAAGAACTGCTCAACCGCTTAGAGGAAGAGCGCCCGGGCGCGAAGCTGCAGTTTTATGTCAACTTCCTCAAGGCCAAGGAAGAGGGCTGGTTCCGCGACCCGCGGGAGGCCGCGGGGCCGGTGCAGGTGGTGCTGCACCGCTGCGAATCGTGCGGCCAGCCCACCACTGCGCCGGGCAAATGCGCGTTTTGCCGCCTGATGGACCAGGTAGGGGCTCAGGCCCAGGCGAGCCGCACGTAGGGCCGCGGGGGTTTGTATATATTGCGTCAGGGCGGGCCCAGGTGGTTTGCTAAGGTCGAAGGGGCGGGTGCGGATTGCCCCCCCGCCCTCTCATAGGCTCACTTTCATACACATCGCGCCGTTGTGTGCAGGGTCGGTTTCCAGGGCCGAAAGGGCAGGTGTGACTTGCCTAAAAACCCTCCCCCTAACCCCCTCCTCTCGTAGGGGAGGGGGAATTTAGCCGCTGCGAGAGGCCAGGGCCGCGCTCGGCCCCTCCCCCTTACGAAGCTGACTTTTATACATATCGCGCCATCGAGGGCCACGAACCTTTGTCAGGGCCAAAGGGACGGGGGCGACTTGCCCCAAAACCCCTCCCCCTAACCCCCTCCCCTCATAGGGAAGGGGGAAAACGAGCCGCAGCGAAGAGGCCACAGCCGCACACAGCCCCTCCCCCTTACGAAGGGGGAGGG